>VBCH01000262.1 GCA_005884455.1 Betaproteobacteria bacterium | reverse complement strand
TACGCCACGACGGTCGCGAGCATTTTTTGCATCGCGCAGTTCTTTTTGTTCAGGCCGCTCTCGGCGCTCGCGCTGCCGCTGCCCGTATACGGCATAGCGATCGCCATGGCGATTTTTTCGACCGTGCTCCCGGTATTCGTCACCTCGGAGGCGCTACGCCGCATCGGCGCAAACCAGGTTGCCCTGGTCGGGGCGCTCGGTCCGGTGACCACTATTTTTTTCGGCTGGATAGGATTGGACGAGACCATGACCCCGGTACAATTGGCGGGTGCCGCACTGGTGCTGGGTGGCGTGATGCTGGTTACGCTGCGGCCGGCGAGATGATTTTTCTGGAGATCGATAGTGGACCTGAAAATTCGCGGCAAGGCCGCGCTCGTGTGCGGCGCAAGCAAGGGCCTCGGGCGAGGGTGCGCGACCTCGCTCGCGCGCGAAGGCTGCCGCGTCACCCTGGTCGCGCGCGAGCGCCAGGCGCTGGAGAGGACCGCGGATGAAATCCGCGCCGCGACGGGCGCGACGGTGGTCGCCGTGGCGGCGGACATCACGAGCGATCAGGGCCGCATCGCCGCGCTCGCCGCGTGCCCGCAGCCGGACATCCTCATCACCAACGCGGGCGGCCCTCCTCCGGGGGATTTCCGCAAGTTCTCGCGCGAGGACTGGCTGAAGGCGGTAGGGGCCAACATGATCACTCCGATCGAGCTGATCAAGGCGACGGTGGACGGGATGATCGCGCGGCGCTTCGGGCGCATCGTCAACATCACCTCGAGCGCGGTGAAGGCCCCGATCACGGAGCTCGCGCTCTCGAACGGCGCGAGGAGCGGCCTCACCGGCTTCGTCGCGGGCCTCGCCCGAGCGACCGTCGCGCACAACGTCACGATCAACAACCTGCTCCCCGGGCGCTTCTGGACCGACCGGCTGAAGAGCAACACCGAGTTCACCGCCAAGGAGAAGGGCAAGACCGTGGAAGAGGTGAGGCGGGACATCGAGAAAGCGATTCCCGCGGGCCGCTTCGGCACCCCCGAGGAGTTCGGCGAACTCTGCGCCTATCTGTGCAGCGTGCAGGCGGGCTACATCACCGGCCAGAATTTCCTGATCGACGGCGGCATCTACCCCGGCACGTTCTGAGCGTTCTGGATATCGACCGGAGCATCAGGCGATTCTCCGGCGCCACCCTGCGGCCCTTATCTCCCTCCCCTGGCTCTCCATGATCCTCTACGCCCTGACGATTTTCCTGAGCGCCTTCCTGCTCTTCCAGGTGCAGCCGCTTATCGCCAAGATCATCCTGCCCTGGTTCGGCGGCAGCGCCGCGGTGTGGACGGTCTGCATGCTATTTTTCCAGGTGCTGCTGCTAGCCGGCTACGTCTATTCGCACGCCTACGTCCGCTTGCGGATCCCGGCGCGGCGCCACGTTCACATCGCGCTTCTCGCTCTCGCCGCGGCGACGCTGCCGCTCGCCGCGAGCGCCGCCTGGAAGCCCGCGGGCGGCGAAGACCCGACGTGGCGGATACTCGGGCTGCTCGCGACGAGCGTCGGGCTGCCGTATTTCGCGCTCTCCACCACGGGCCCCCTGGTGCAGACCTGGTACGCGCGCTCGCGCGAAGGCGCCGCGCCCTATCGGCTGTTCGCGCTGTCCAATCTGGGCTCGATGCTCGCGCTCGTCTCGTATCCCCTCGCCGTCGAGCCTCTTCTCGCCCTGGGCACGCAGGCGGCCGTCTGGTCCGCGGGCTTCGCGCTGTTCGCGCTTGCGTGCGCAGCGCTCGCCTGGCGCAGCCAAGGCGCCGAGGCGCGGCCGCTCGCGGGAGGCGAGTCGGGCAGGCCCGGACCGGGACTGCAGGCGCTCTGGGCGTCGCTCGCCTGCTGCGCTTCCCTGCTGCTTCTTGCCTTTACGGGCCATATGACGCTCAACATTGCGGCCATCCCCTTCCTCTGGGTGCTGCCTCTTGCGCTCTACCTCCTCTCTTTCGTGCTGTGCTTCGAAGCTTCGGGCTGGTACCGGCGGTGGCTGTTTCTGCCGCTGCTCGCCGCGGGGTTCGCGGGAGTCTGCGTGACGCTCACCCGCTCCAACCCGAGCATCTGGACCTTGATACCGCTCTACTGCGCGACGCTCTTCGCGGCGTGCATGGTCTGCCACGGGGAGCTTGCGCGCTCCAAGCCCCATCCGCAGCATCTCACCGGCTTCTATCTCATGCTCGCCCTGGGTGGCGCGGCGGGCGGCGTCTTCGCCGGGCTGGTCGCGCCCAACGCGTTCCAGGACCTCTATGAGCTTCCGATCGGCATGCTCGCGCTCTCGCTGCTGGTGATCGCCGCGCTGCTGCGCGATCGAGCCAGCCTGCTCCACGGACGCTTTGGAATCGCCGCCCGGATCGCGTTCCTCGCGCTGACGGCCGCACTCGCCGTCGCCCTATTCAGGACGTACGCCGAGAATTCCGCCGATACCCGGGTCAGGTCGCGCAACTTCTACGGCGTGCTCGACGTGCACGATTCAGGCGAGGGGCCGGACGCGATGCGGGTGCTCTCGCACGGCACCATCGTTCACGGCAAGCAGTTCCTCGATCCCGCCCGGCGCAACTGGCCTACGAGCTACTACGGACTGAGATCGGGCATCGGGCTCGCTCTGCTCGACGCGCGCGAGCACGGCCCCTTGAGGGTGGGCGTGGTGGGCCTGGGCGCGGGGACTCTGGCGGCCTACGGCAGGTCGGGCGACGTCTTCCGCTTCTACGACATCAATTCCGGCGTGGTAGAGCTCGCCCGCTCGGAATTCACTTTTCTGAAGGACAGCGCGGCGAAGTTGGAGTTGGCGCTCGGCGATGCGCGCCTGTCGCTGGAGCGCGAGCCGCCTGAGAATTTCGACGTTCTCGCGCTCGACGCCTTCTCGAGCGACGCGATCCCCGTGCATCTGCTCACGGTGGAGGCCTTCAAGACTTATCTCCGTCATATGAAACCCGGCGGCATTCTCGCCGTGCACATCTCCAACCGCTACCTCGACCTGGTTCCCGTGGTGCAGCAGGCGGCGCGGCGTTTGTCGCTCGAAGTGCGCCAGGTGGAAAGCGACGACGATGATGAAGCGGGGGTGTACCGTTCCGACTGGATGCTGCTTTGCGCCTCCCCCGCGCCTTTCGAAGGAGAGCTGCTCAAGGAAGCGGCGGAACGGATCGATGCGGTGCCGCGCGTGAGGCTGTGGACCGACGACTACAGCGACGTATACCGGATACTGAAGTAGGGCCGTAGGGCCAATACCCCGCCGCTTCTGCAAGCTACTTCGTGAGCGCCAGTGAATCGCGAAGCACGATTTGACGCGCGCGAACCTCAATGTGTCCGTTCGTCTCCAGATCCTTCATGACGCGGCTCACCATCTCGCGCGACGCTCCAATCATCTTCGCGATCTGCTGCTTGGGTAGCCTCCTGGTTATCACTTTCTGCCCGTCGATGGTCTCGGCCATTTCCATCAGAAGCCGCGCAACGCGTCCGCAAACATCCATCAACGCCAGGCTTCCGATCTTCGTATCCGCCTCGCGCAGGCGCTTCACGAGCCCGCGCATCACGTTCATGGTGAAGTCGAAGTTCTTCTGCAAACATTTCGTGAAATCTGTTCGCGTAATCGTGAGCAGTTCGCAGGATTCGAGAGTGACTACGGTCGCCGATCGTGGCGCCTGATCGATCAGTCCCATCTCGCCGAAGAACTCGCCCGGGTTCAGAATCGCGAGAATGACCTCTCGTCCCTCGTTGTCGCTCATGATGACTTTCAGCCGCCCGGAAATCACGATGTAAAGGGCATCGGTTGAATCGCCGGCAGCGATGATGGTCGAGTCCTTCGGGTACGGTTTGCGCAACAACACCGGGGTGAGCAGCAGGAGTTGGGCATCAGGCAACAGGGAGAACAGCGGCACGCTTCGGAGCAGAAGAGGCGAGACCACCGGTGTTACGTTCATGCTTGTTCTCCGTCCGCTGGGAGGACCGCGCGTCGATAGCGGATTTGGCCGCCAATCACACGGCAATTTATTCCAACCCCCTAAGCGGGGCAAGCCTTCTGGACGGACTACGGCGACCTACAGGGGACCCTGAAGTAGCGCACGGTTTGCTGTAGAATTTCCGCGTTCCGGGCCGCGTCGGCCCTCCAGTCCCATCGGAGCTTCCCATGAACGATCCCAAGATCTCCGGCATCGCCGCCCTCAATCTCAAGGATCCATCTCTCTTTCGCCAGCAGTGCTACGTCGACGGCAAATGGGCCGATGCCGACAGCGGCAAGACGCTCCCCGTCAACAATCCCGCCACCGGCGAGATCCTCGGGACCGTGCCCAATATGGGCGCGGGCGAAACGCGCCGCGCGATCGAGGCGGCGAACGCCGCGTTTCCCGCCTGGCGCGCGAAGACCGCGAAAGAGCGCGCCAACATTCTTCGCAAATGGTTCGACCTGATGATGGCGAACCAGGAGGACCTCGCCAAGATCCTCACCGCCGAGCAGGGCAAGCCGCTCGCGGAAGCGCGCACCGAGATCTCCTACGGCGCCTCCTTCATCGAGTGGTTCGCGGAGGAAGGCAAACGTATCTACGGCGACACCATTCCGGGGCACCAGGCCGACAAGCGCATCGTCGTCCTCAAGGAGCCGATCGGCGTGTGCGCGGCGATCACTCCCTGGAATTTCCCGAACGCCATGATCACGCGAAAATCGGGCCCGGCGCTCGCGGCCGGATGCACCATGGTCTTGAAGCCCGCGACAGCGACCCCGTACTCCGCGCTCGCGATGGCGGAGCTGGGCGAGCGCGCGGGAATCCCGAAGGGCGTATTCAGCGTGCTGACCGGCAGCTCCTCCGCGATCGGCGGCGAGATCACATCCAATCCGCTCGTGCGCAAGCTCACCTTCACCGGCTCGACCGCGGTCGGCAAGATACTGCTCGAGCAGTGCTCGAAGACCGTGAAGAAGACCTCCATGGAGCTCGGCGGCAACGCGCCTTTCATCGTGTTCGACGACGCCGACCTCGATGCCGCGGTCGAAGGCGCGCTCGCTTCCAAGTACAGGAACTCGGGCCAGACCTGCGTGTGCGCGAACCGCCTGCTGGTGCAGGACAAGGTCTACGACGTCTTCGCCGCCAAGCTCACCGAGAAGGTGAAGGGGATGAAAGTCGGCAACGGCATGGAGCCCGGCGTCGTGCAGGGCCCGCTCATCGACAAGGCCGCGGTGGAGAAAGTCGAGGAGCACATCAGCGACGCGCTGTCGAAAGGCGCGAAGCTCCTGACCGGCGGCAAGCGCCACGCGCTCGGCGGCACGTTCTTCGAGCCCACCGTCCTCGCCAACGTCAACACCAGCATGAAAGTGACGAAGGAGGAAACCTTCGGCCCGGTCGCGCCGCTATTCAGATTCAAGGACGAAAAAGAGGCCATCCGCCTCGCGAACGACACCGAATTCGGCCTCGCCTCGTACTTCTACGGCCGCGACCTCAACCGCGTCTGGCGCGTCGCCGAGGCGCTCGAATACGGCATCGTCGGCATCAACACCGGCATCATCTCCACCGAAGTCGCGCCCTTCGGCGGCGTGAAGGAATCGGGCATGGGGAGGGAGGGGTCGAAGTACGGGATCGAGGATTATCTTGTAGTGAAGTATTTGTGCATGGGTGGGGTGGATCGGTAGCTGGACGACACCTGCCGGTAGAACGCCCGCAAAGGAACCTTTGGATGAATTGCTGAAGTGGCGCGACGAGTTTCCCATCCTCGGCCGCACCACCTACATGATCAGCAACTCGCTCGGCGCAATGCCGCGCGGCGTGTACGACAAGGTGCGCGAATACGCCGAGTCATGGGCCACCCGCGGCGTCCGCGCGTGGGAAGAAAGCTGGTGGGACCTCGCCTCTACGGTCGGCGACAAAGTGGCGGCGCTGATTGGCGCGCCGGCGGGCAGCGTCTCGCTGCACCAGAACGTCACCACCACGCAGGCTGTCATCACTTCGTGTTTCGACTTCTCCGGCCCGCGCAACAAAGTGGTGCTGGTGGACCTGGAGTTCCCGTCC
>VBCH01000237.1 GCA_005884455.1 Betaproteobacteria bacterium | reverse complement strand
TCGAGAAAGCCGGGGGCGGCAGGAGCGCCGCGACCGCTCGAGTCGCTGCTCGCGGCCGGCGGCTGAGGCGCGTCAGCGAACGAGCGCTGGCGGTAGGCGTAATACCCGAGGACGGAAACCGCCGCGAGAACCGCTGCGCCGACGATCGCCCGGGAGCGTCCGCGAGGCAAAGACCTGCGCGCCGACAGTTGGCCGCTGCACCAGCAACAGACCGTCGCAGTGACGGGGTTCACTGTGCCGCAGCGCGGGCATGAAACAAGGTGTGGCGGGAGGGTCAACGCTCCGCCGCAGGCGCTGCAGAACTTCGCGTCCGCCGGATTGTCGTGTTCGCAGTACCGGCATCGGGTAAGGGGCATGAGCGAATCCTCGAGCCCACCGGGCGATTTTCGCTGATAGCCAGCATTGTAGGGCGGTTCAGTCGCAGGCGAAACGGGAGGGGGCCGGGGAGCCGGATCCGCGACCCCTGTTTTTCGCCTGCTATAATTAACGCTTCGTTTCGCGCCCGTAGCTCAGTTGGATAGAGTACCTGGCTACGAACCAGGGGGTCGTGGGTTCAAATCCTGCCGGGCGCGCCAAATTCCAAGGGGGTTGCGCAAGGCGGCCCCTTTTTTTGGGCATTGCTACCCGATTTCCATGCCTGACAACCCCAACCCGAAGCGCCCGCATACGCTGGAGGACCACCTTCAGGGCCGCGATCATGATCACAGCCACGACGGAGACGAAGCGGCTGACCACGACCACGATCACTACGAGGCGGACGGTCGTCTCGAGGACAACCCCTTGTGGATCCAGGACCATGTCTCGTTGCTCAGCGTAGGAATCGACATCGGCTCCTCGGGGACGCAGGTCATTTTTTCCCGAATCAACCTGCGGCGCATGGGAGAGGAGCTCTCGAGCCGTTACTTCGTCGTTTCCCGCGAGACGCTGTTCCAGTCCCCGGTCTCCCTGACTCCGTACCGGAGCGAGGAGCTGATCGACGATGCCGAACTGGGAGCCATCATCGACCGGGCCTTCGCCGATGCCGGGCTGCACCCGGACGACATCGACGCCGGGGTCGTAATCCTGACCGGCGAAGCTCTGCGGCGCGAGAACGCCGAAGCCATCGCGAGCGTTCTCGCGGAACAGCGCGGGGAATTCGTCTGCGCGACCGCCGGCCACCACATGGAATCGATGCTCGCGGCCTTCGGCTCGGGGGCCGCTCGCGTATCTCATGACTCGGGAAAGCGCGTACTCAACGTCGACATCGGCGGCGGCACGACCAAGCTTGCCCTTGTCGAGCGGGGGAAGGTGATCGCAACCGCCGCCGTGCACGTGGGGGGGCGGCTGATGGTCATCGACGAAGCGAGGCGCATCGTGCGGCTGGATCCCGCCGGGCGCCGTCTCGCCGCCCAGGCGGGATTTCATTGGAGCCGCGGCGACGTCGCCGACTCCGCGTCCATGGAACGAGTCGCCGAATGGATGGCCGAGGCCGTGCTCGCCGCGGTTTCTGAGCGTCCCTTCCCGGCCGAAGTGCGGAGCCTGTTTCTCACCGAGCCGCTTCCCGGACTCGAGGGGATCGACGGAGTGATGTTTTCCGGCGGAGTGGCTGAATACGTGTATCAGCGGGAGACGCGCGAATTCGGAGACCTGGGGCTCCTCCTCGGTCGCGCGTTGCGGAGAAAAGTGGACGCGGGTGCCTTGCCCTGGCCCTTGCTGCCGCCCGGCGAGTGCATCCGCGCCACGGCCCTGGGAGCGTCCGAGTACAGCGTCCAGCTGAGCGGCAACACGATCTATATCTCGAATCCGGGGGCGCTGCTGCCCAGGAAAAACCTGCAGGTGCTGCAGCCGTCCTACGTCTGCGAGGAGCGCATCGATCCCAAGAAGCTTGCGGACGCGATCGGCGAACACTTCAAGGCTTTCGATCTCATCGAGGGCGAAAGCGAGACGGCGCTCGCCCTGCGTTGGGAAGGAATTCCGTCCTACGAGCGTATCGCCGCCTTTGCCCTGGGTATCCGGAGCGGACTGGCAAAGACTGTGGCGAAGCGCATGCCCCTGTACATCATGGTCGACGGTGACATCGCGCAAACGCTCGGCGCCATCCTCCGCGACGAAATGGGCGTCGAGAGTGAAATTCTCGTCATCGACGGCGTCGTCCTCTTGGATTTCGACTACATCGATCTGGGGCGGATCCGGATGCCGTCGCAAACCGTTCCTGTGACCGTGAAGTCCCTGGTGTTCAGCGAGGACCCGCGCGGCCCTCAGGGCCGGGCGCGACGCCCGCATCGCAGCCATCACGAAGTTCCGCCAGGCTGAACGCCGCGGAGGCGAACGGCGACCGCAGGCCGTTGAAGTCGAAGGGTATAATGCCGGAACAAGCGGAGAGGTAAATGGGCATCGAATCGCATTACAGCAGCAAGAAGGACCGGGTTTTCGTGAGGGGGATCACCGGCCATTACAAGCTCAAGGACGAGCTGGCGCGGCTGCGCGCGCTGCCGCGGGTGCGCAAGGGCTCCGAGATCAGATTCGTGGACGGACCGCAAGCCTACAGCCGCCACTACGTCGAGCCCCACGACGGGCTTACGCAGACCCTGCATATCCACCTCGAGGAATACGGTCCGGGGGGCAAGTCCCAGAAACACGGCCACGTGAATGAGGCCGCGTTCTACATACTCGACGGCAAGGGCTACGAGATCCACGACGGGATCCGGTACGACTGGCAGGCGGGGGACATCGCGGTGGTCCACAACAACTGCGTGCACCAGCACTTCAACGCCGATCCCGCCAAGCCGGCGCGCGCGCTCGTGCTGAAGACCAAACCGATGTACATGTTCATGAACATGCTGTTCCAGCATCTGGTCGAGCCGCGCCCCACGGAACCTGCGCCGGGCGGACGGGATTTTCAGGCGCGAGAGTCGGAGCAGGACCGCAATCACGCGAAATGAAGTAACGAAGGAGGGAAAACATGGCCTGGGATGAATCGAAAGCCTGGATGCGCGGGACGGCGAGCGGAAGGCTGTATCAGGCGTTGCTGGACGACGCGTTGAATCAGCCGGTGCGCAACGCCAAGCGCAAGAAGATCGTGCATCCGGAAGAGATGCCGTGGGAGATGTCCCGGCAGGGCTTGCTCAAGCATCTGTTGAATGAGCAGATGAGCACGCGCATGGAAACGGTGGACGCCTACATGCAAATCGTTCCACCCGGGAGCCGATCGGGCAAGCATCGTCACCTCGCCGAGGAGTGCCTGTACGTCGTGGAAGGCCGCGGTTACGACCTGCACCAGGACTGCGATGTGGAGATCACCGACACCTACCATTGGAAGCCCCAGGCGGAGGTGAAGCGCTACGAGTGGGAGGCGGGGGACGTGATCTACATTCCACCGAACACGATCCACCAGCATTTCAACGCGGATCCACAGCGTCCCGCGAGACTCATCTCCGCGACCAACCGCATTTACAAATATTGCGGATTGAACGACCTCGAGCAGTTGGAGGACGCGCCGGAGTACGACTCCAAGGTCGTGCTCGACGCGGACCTCGTCAAGCAATACCTCGCGGGGAAGGTGAAGGAGCCCGCCTTCCATGGCTAGAGACGCTATCGTCCCGGAAGAATTCGCAAAGAAGTTCGCGACCGAAAAAGACACGCCGTACGCGCGCTGGGTGCGAAGCGAAGGCCTGGACATCATCGGCGCGCACTACGTTGCGAACCTGCGCACCGTTGCGCTGAAGCCCTGGGCACGGCGCGGAGGGTCCGGCGTCTATCTCAATCACGACGCCTCGCGGACCTCGAACGACTGCTACGTATGTGAAATCCCGGCAGGGGAAAAGCTCGCGCCGCAGCGACAGCTGTTCGAGGAAATGATCTACGTGTTGACCGGCCTCGGCTCGACGACGGTTTGGAACGACGCCGGCCAGCGCATCACCTTCGAATGGAAGGCGGGTTCGCTGTTCGCGATCCCCCTCAACGCTTGGCACCAGCATTTCAACGGATCGGGCAGAGAGCCCGCGCGCTACGTGGCAGTGACCAACGGGCCAGCGGTCATCAACCTCTACGAGGATGTCGAGTTCGTATTCAACACGAAATATGATTTCAAGAGCCGTTTTTCCGGCGAGCCGGACTACTTCAGCAACAAGGGCGAACAGAAGGGGCTGCTGCTCCAGACGAACTTCGTCTCCGACGCCGTGAACTTGCCGCTCATTTCCGCCAAGGAGCGCGGCGCCGGCGGCGGGCACATCCGCTTCAATATGGCGCGGGGATCGATGAACAGCCATATCTCACAGTTTCCCATCGGCACGTACAAGAAAGCGCACGCGCACGGTCCCGGCGCGCATGTGATCGTGCTCTCCGGGGAGGGCTATAGCCTGATGTGGCCCGAGGGCGACGAGCCGCGCCGTTACGACTGGCAGGTCGGAACGATGATCGTGCCGCCGAACATGTGGTTCCACCAGCATTTCAATACGGGCACGGCACCGGCTCGCTATCTGGCATTCAAGCACGAAGCCACGTCCATCCGGAACGAACAAGGGGTTCCCAAAGCCTGGATCAGCAGGCGCATGGGCGGCGACCAGATCGACTACGTGGACGAAAAGCCGGAGATTCGCAAGCTGTTTACAGAGGCGCTCGCCAAGCACGACTTGAAGCCACGGATGGAGGAGGCCTACAGGGCGGAACTGGCCGAATCGGCCTCCAAAGCGGCTTGATCGCCAAATCCGCCGCCTTTGAGCCGGGCTCGCCGGCCCGACAGGCCGAGGTATGGCGCAGCGCGGAATTTTCCGGCACAATCCGCTGCAGTTTTCAAGCATGGAGAGTCGGAGACGTGGTATGGCGGGCGAAATTCCGCTGATTCTGACCCTGGACAATCACGGGGTGCCGCACCGCTGGGTCACCTGGCAGCAGGCGTGCTTTTACTACGCGAAGAACCTGGTTGCCTGGACGCTCGGCGAACAGGAGTTCGTTTTCCACGGCGGGATCTCCCGGGCGACGGGCAGGCGCTCGAGCATCACGGCGCGTTCGATCATCGCGATCAAGGGCAAGGCGATGGCGATGAAGGGCTTCAATCAGGTGCCCCCGCTCAACAACCGCGAGCTGTTTCGCCGCGACCGCCATATCTGCGCGTATTGCGGAGGGGGATTCAGCTTCCTGCGGCTGACTCGGGACCATATCCGGCCGGTGTCGCGCGGCGGGACCGACACCTGGATGAACGTAGTCACGGCGTGCCGGGCGTGCAACGGAATCAAGCGCAACCGCGTGCCGGAGGAATCGGGACTGGAGCTTCTTTACGCGCCCTACGTGCCGAACAAGGCGGAGTACCTGATCCTCACCAATCGGAAGATCCTCGCGGACCAGATGGAATTTCTGGTCCAGCACGTCTCGTCCCACAGTCGCGTACTCACGCTGGCCGGCGCCGCCGCCTAGCCGCGCGGCACGGCGCCCCCGGTTCGACGGTCAACGGCGGGGTCCGCTCGACGTTCTATGGGTCATGTTGCGCCGGATCCCCTGTCAGCAATCTGCAAACAGGATGAGCGAGTACGCACGGCAAGTCCCTCTTCTGCTCACTCTGCTCGCCGCCGTCGCTTCGGGGCAAGCGCAGGAGATTTCACTCCCCAATCTCCAGTTTCTCACCCGCGTCACCTACGGCGTCACGGTACGCGACCTCGAAGCCTTGCGCGCGCTCGGGCGCGAAGGCTATCTGGACCGCGAGCTCGTCTTCCGCGGAGACGACGGGCTGTCGGCGGAGGTGCGGTCCTTCATCGACGCCTTGCCGGTGTCGCGCACGCGCTCTGAGGATCTCGCCGCGCAGCTGAGGGAGGCGCGCCGGTCGGCGCAGGGAAAGTCCGACGACCAGAAACGCGAAGTGGTCAAAACGCTGCGCAAAGACTTTGCCCAACTCGATTTCCAGGCATTCGAGCGGCGCACCGTGCGGGCGCTTTACTCGCCGCACCAGCTCCAGGAAATGCTGACCTGGTTCTGGTTCAATCACTTCAACGTTTTCCAGAACAAGAAGCAGGTCCTGTTTCTCCTCCCTGATTACGAGGAACGTGCCATCCGATCGCATGTGCTCGGCAAATTTCGCGAGCTGTTGCGTGCGGTGCTCATGCATCCGGCGATGCTGGTTTACCTCGACAACGCTGAGAACGCCCGCGACGCGATCAATGAGAACTACGCGCGCGAGCTGATGGAGCTGCACACGCTGGGCGTGCACGGCGGCTACACGCAGTCCGACGTGCAGGCGCTCGCGCGCATCCTCACCGGCGCGGGGATCGACCTCTCCACCCGCCCGAACGGGACGTTCGGCGATTCCTTCAAGCAGGGGCTGTTCGCGTTCTACCCGAACCGCCACGATTCCGGCCCGAAGACTTTCCTGGCGCACGATTTCCCGGGCGACCGGGGGTTTTCCGAGATCGAGCGCGCGATCGACATTCTGTGCCGGCATCCGTCGACGGCGAGATTTATCTCGCGCAAGCTCGCCGTATACCTTCTCTCCGACGACCCGCCGCAGGGGCTGCTCGACCGCATGGCGGAGACCTTTTCGCGCACCGACGGCGATATCGCCGCGACGCTCAGAACCCTCTTCACCTCGCGTGAGTTTTCCGATCCCGCCTATGCCGGGAGGAAATTCAAGGACCCGTTGCAGTACGTCTATTCCTCGATCCGGCTGCTCTATCCTGAGGCGGTGCTGCGAAACTACCGGCCGCTCGCCGGCGCCTTGCAGCAGCTCGGGGAGCCCGTATACAGCCGCCCGACACCGGACGGCTACGGCATGCTCGAAAGGGACTGGGCGAGTTCCGACCAGCTTGAGAAGCGCTTTGAGATCGCGCGCGGATTCGCCGGCGGCCGGGGCAGGCTATTCGTGACGAAAGAGGCCATCGACGCGGGGATCGACCCCTCGCAGCTCGCGAAGGCCCGCGACGCGCACCCGATCGACCGTGCCGCGATCGAACCGCTCGTCGCGCCGCTCCTGTCGCCGCGCACGAAGGACACGCTCGCGAAAGCGTCAAACCCGGAAGAGTGGGCGACGCTGTTGCTCTCGGCGCCCGAGTTCATGTATCGATAGAGGGATGCGATGAAAAGACGCGATTTCATGCGCGCCGGGTTCGCCGGCGGGCTCGCTCTGGTGAACGCGAAACTGTGGGCTGCACCCGGCGACGCGAAGCTTCTCGTGGTGATGCTGCGCGGCGCCTACGACGGCTCGAGTCTGCTCGTGCCTTATGCGAGCGATTTCTACTACCGCTCGCGCCCAAGCATCGCAGTGCCTCGCCCGGATTCGGGCGACCCGAACGCCGCGGTCGCGCTCGATTCCGATTGGGCGCTCAACGCCGCGGTGAAAGATTCGCTCCTCCCCCTGTACAAGAACAAGCAGGCGGTGCTGATTCCTTTCAGCGGCAGCGACGACCTCTCGCGTAGCCACTTCCAGGCCCAGGACCTGATGGAACTTGGACAGGGCGGAGGCGGCGCTCTCGATTACTCGAGCGGCTATCTGAACCGCCTCGTCGAAGCGCTTTCGGGCAGCGGTTCGCACAGCGCCGCTTCGTTCACGAACAACCTCACACCCGTCTTCAAGGGCGCGGCCCAGGTGCCGAACGTCTCGCTCCGGGGAAACATGAAGGACAATCTTCCATCGCGCCAGGGCGAATTGATTGCGTCTCTCTATGAGGGGACGAAGCTCTCGGGCCTGGCGACGGCGGGAATGGAAACGAGGAAGATCGTCGCGGAGGCACTGATGAATGAAATGACCGAGTCCTCGCGCGGGGCTGGCGCGGCAATCGTCTTCGAGACCCGGGCCCGTGTGATCGCGAAGCTCATGCGCGACAAACCCGCTTATTCGATCGGTTTCGTGGACGTAGGTGGCTGGGACACGCATGTTGACCAGGGTTCGGCGCAAGGCGCGCTCGCGGCGAATCTCACTGGACTCGCCGGCGGCCTTTCCGTCTTCGCGCAGGAATTGCGGGGCCTGTGGCGCAGCACCGTCATCGTCGTCATGTCCGAGTTCGGCCGCACCTTCCGCGAGAACGGCAGCCGCGGCACCGACCACGGGCACGGCAACACACTGTGGGTGCTCGGCGGCGGCATTTCGGGCGGCCGAATTGCCGGCCGCCAGGAGGCGGTGAGCGAGGCAAACCTCTTCCAGAACCGCGATTACCAGATGCTGAACGATTACCGCTCGGTGCTCGCCTATCTCTTCGCGCGGATGTACGGATTCGGCGGCGCGGCGCTCGAGCGCGTGCTGCCCGGCGCGAAGGCGGACAACTACGGATTCATTTGAGTATTGAGCGGGCGGCAGCCAGAGGTCGAGCACGACATCGATGGCATCAATCGGAGTCGCGCGGTCGCGGCCCTTGCTCGGAACCCGCTGGCGGCAGGTCGGTCGGGATCGACTCCAGGCCTCCCGCAGATTGCTCGCTACCCGCACTTCCTGACGATTGCACGCCGCGCAAGGGCAAACGCAGCAGATCGTCGCCGCGTTTCACCATCACGCGATCGGGCCGCACGGAGTGCAAGACGACTCCGTCTGCAATCTGCTGGCCCTCGAGGAAGGGCGCCGCGGGTCGATCATCAACGGAAATCAGCGCGGTCCTCGACCCCGCCGTGATCATCACGCCGTTGACCACGAGCTTGAATTCGCTCGCGGCCCTTTGTGGCGCAGCCTCGATCGGCGATCGACGCGAGGAGAGAGAGGGATCGGCGGATTTGGCGTCGGACCCGGCCGCCGCTGCGGGTGACGCATCGACCTGCGGGCGCGAACCATGGAAATAATAAAGTAACAGGCCGGCCAAGGCCGAAACGGGGATCCAGACCAGCCACCGCGCTCTTCGTGTCTTGGCCATCACCGAGTCAGGTCGTCAGGAGGGCGCTGGTCACGTGAGATTGCCATATCAATGCACCCCGCCCATCAGATTGCGAATGGGCTTGATGAGAAAAAGCAGAATGATGGCAGAAGCTCCTGTCGTGAGACTGACGGCACCGAAGAGCTGGGTCAGCGGAAATGTCTCGAACAGACCCGCGATACGGCCGCCGATGAAGTTGCCCAGGGAGCTGGCGAGGAACCACACGCCCATCATGGACCCCACCAGGCGCTGGGGCGCGAGTTTCGTGACGGTGCTCAGGCCCACGGGGGACAGGCAAAGCTCCCCGATGGTGTGGAGAACATAGCCCCCAATCAGCCACATCGGGCTCACCCGTGAGTTGCCGCCCTCGGCGGAGACGAAAGCCGCACCCGTGATCACGAGGAACCCCAGGCTCAGGAATGCCAGGCCGAACATGAACTTCGCCGGGCTCGACGGCTGCGTTTTACCCCAACGGACCCACAGCCAGGCAAAGAGCGGGGCGAGAGCGAGAATCCCGAGCGGATTGACGGCCTGGTAGTAGCTCGCCGGAAACTGCCAGCCGAAAACGGAGTTCTCGGTGAAATTCCTGGCAAACAAGGTGAGGCTCGATCCCGCCTGCTCGAAACCTGCCCAGAACAGCATGGCGAACACGAAGAAAGCGATGATCGCCCCGATGCGCTTCCTCTCGACCGGATCCCTTCCCTGGCGAAGCAACCACCAGAAAACGCCGATGGATCCAGCCAGCAACACGTAGTCCCGATGGTCCCAGAGGAAGTAGAACACCGCGACAAGCGCGAGCACCGCGAGCGCGAGCTTGCCCCAAAGGCGCCCTGCGTCCTTCGGCTTCTCCCTCAGAATGCCGGCATTTCCCAAACGTGAACCACCCAGCACATACTGGACGAGGCCCAGCGTCATCCCCACTCCCGCCGCTCCGAATCCCCAGTGCCAACCGACCCGCTCGCTCAGGGTCCCGCAGACCAGGGGCGCGAGGAATGCGCCCATGTTGATCCCCATGTAGAAGATCGAAAAACCCGCATCGCGCCGGTTGTCGTCTGCGGAATACAGCTGGCCGACGATCGCGCTGATGTTAGGCTTGAGAAGGCCCGTGCCGAGCACGATCAGCACCAGTCCGGCGTAGAAGGTCGGCCTGGAATCGATGGCCAGGCTGTAGTGGCCCAGCGCAATGAGGATTCCGCCGTAGAGCACGGCATTGCGCTGGCCGAGGAGCCGGTCGGCGATCCAGCCTCCCGGAATGCCCATGAAGAAAACCGCAGCGGTGTAGAAGCCGTAGATCGCGGCTGCCGTGGCGACGTCGAGTCCGAGTCCCCCATCCGCCACGCTGGCAACCATGAACAGCGTGAGGATCGCCCGCATTCCGTAGTAGCTGAATCGCTCCCAGAACTCGGTGAAGAAAAGCGTCGTCAGGCCTTTCGGGTGGCCGCCCATTCCGCCGGTGCAGCTTTCCTATCGCCTGTCGCTTCGCTTGAACTCGGACCCCGCTTTCCATTGAGGGATTTCCGAGCCCTGCGCGACATCGTAGCCGACCATGAGCAGCAGCTGCGCATCTTCCACTGCGCCCGCGAGGTTCCAGTCGCTGCGAACCGTGTCGGTCACCTTGTGGTAGCGGTGCGCGATGAACTCGTCGACCCTGTCTCGGGCGTAGCTCTCCGGCTTGCCGATATAGTCTCTGCCGCCCTTCACGTAGACCACGGGTACCCCGACTTTCGCAAATTCAAAATGATCCGCCCGGTAGAAAGAGCCGAGTTCGGGTCGCGTTTCGGGGCGCACGGTGCGTCCTTGCACCGCCGCAAATTTCCTCACGCTATCGTCCATGCTCGAATGACCGAAGCCGATGATTTCCACATCCTTGGTGCGTCCCCACGTGTTTATCCCGTCGATATTGATGTTGGCCAGCGTTCGATACAACGGGTAGAGCGGATGCTGCACGTAGTATTGCGCGCCCAGCAATCCCTGCTCTTCGCCAGTCGTGGCGATGAACACGATGGTGCGCTTCGGCGGTGCAGGCAAGGCGCTGTACGCCTTGGCCAGCTCGAGCAGCATCGCCACCCCCGACGCATTGTCCAATGCGCCGTGGAATATCTGTTGAGTCCGCCCACCCGGCAGCTTGTCGTTGACGCCGAAATGATCCCAGTGCGCGGAGTAGACAACGTACTCGTTTTTCAGCTTCGGATCGGAACCTTCGATTTTTGCCACGACGTTGTTCGAGGCGATTTCACGCAACGTGTTCTGCACCCGGAATGTCGCCGTCACGCCGAGGCTGACCGGTTTGAATTCTCGCGACAAAGCCGACTTCTTGAGCGTCTCGAAGTCCAGTCCGGCGGCGCGAAACAAATCCTTCGCGCGGTCCAAATGTATCCAGGCTGGAACCGCAGGAAAGCTCGCGTTCGGGCCGTCGGTTTTCAGGGTGAAGTTTTCGCGCACCCAGCTGTTGATGACGACTTCGTACGGATACGCGGCCGGTTTGGTTTCGTGCACGATGATGGCGGCCGCGGCGCCCAGTTTCGCCGCCATCTCATATTTATAGGTCCAGCGCCCGTAATAGGTCATGCCCTCGCCCTTGAACACGGCCGGATCGAGTCTGGCCGGATCGTTAGGGTCGGGAACAGGGGGATCGTTGATCAGCATCACCAGCGTCTTGCCGCGCAGGTCGGCGCCTTTGTAGTCGTCCCAGCCGTACTCCGGTGCGACGACGCCGTAACCGACGAACACCACCTCCGAGTCGTCGATCCTCACATCGCGCTCGGCGCGCGGTGAGAATGCCACGAAATCGCCGGGAAAATTGAGTGGCATCGCCTTGCCGCCTGCATTGAATGTGAGCTTCGGCGTGGACGTCACGCCTCTCATCGGAACCTGCTGCACATAAGTGCCGTCCGGATTGCCGCTCGCCAGCCCCAGCCGGGTGAAGTGCTGTTTGATGTAGGCGACGGTCAAGGTTTCTCCCTTGGTGCCGGGCGAGCGCCCCTCGAATTCATCCGAAGCCAGCACCTTGATGTGCTTCAGCAAGTTAGTGCCATCGATACCTTTCAGTGACGCCGCAACTGCAGGCGGAATGGGTGCCGGAGGAGTCCCGCCCTGGGCGCTCGACGTCCCATGCATGCAAAGGCCCAGTCCGGCAGCAAACAGAAAACGGCTAAGACGCGTGCTCAAGATAATCTCTCCCGTCATGATCAAATGGGCAGCGCTCAACTATAAAGTATCTTCTCCGAGATGAGTATTATGCTAACGGGTCAGCGGCATGGTCCGGCCGAAGATGGTCCAAAAACACTAGGAGTAATCAGACATTTCTCAGGATTTCTGGCGCAATTCGGGCTTTCACCTGCTCGAGCGCGATGACGAGGGGCGGCTTTCCGTCACCGACGATTTCCTGCGCGCATACCTGATGCGCCCGGAGATCCGGCCCGCCGAGGAATCCGGGCCGAGCGAGATTGCTTTGCACGATGCGCTCATGGAAGATCCGCGCCGGGACCCGCCCGCGTCGGCGCTGGAGAGCGTGGAGGACGGGGATGCCCGCGACAACTATCGCGTTCTGCTCGCGTTCCTCGGGAGACTGAAGCGCGCGGCGTCGCTGGAATCCTGCTACCTGGAGATTTTCTCCGGCGGCGAGGTCGCCGTCCCGCCCCTGTTCATCGACCAGCTCGCGCAGATCATCGTACGCGGCATTCTCGAGGGCTGCGACGACGCGCTCGAGCCGCGCGCGGGAGAACTCTTCTTCCGCGAACAGAAGGCGAGCACCGACGACGGCGCGGTGATGCTCGCGGACCTCGAAACCGTCGAGATGCACGCCTCGGGCGGCAGCCTCGGCAGCCTGGGTCGCCTCATCGTCGAGTCCCAGGCGCCGCTCGCGACCGTGGCCCTCGAAGTGCTCGACACGGAAAATGCCCAGGCGTATTGGCTGCGCGATCAGCGCCACGATTTCGTGATCAGCATGAATTTCGGGCGGGCCGCCAACAAGGCATTCTGCCGCGTGATGGAAAAATGGATCCGCCATTTCTTCGGAGTCAGCGTGGGCGTTCGGCCGCTGCGCGCGATCGAGGACAGCGCCTGGGCTTGGCATATCGGCCTGGACTCGGAATCGACCGCGATGCTCAACGGCCTGTGGCGTGGAGGGGAGATCGAGCCCGGCACGCTCAGGCGTATGCTCGCTCTGTTCCGGCTCGATTTCGAAGACCCCGCGGCAATGCGCGCGGACATCGCGGGCAAGCCGATCTACATGGCATTGTCGATGAACGAGAACGGCGTGGTTCGCATGAAGCCGCAGAATCTTCTCCTCAATCTGCCGCTCGCCTCGCCCGCGTGAAGCGGTGCAAGCTTGCAGCCCCGGCCTACTGGATGCGGGCCAAGCGCGCGCTCGCGCGCCGCGATGCCGTGCTCGCGGGCATCATTCGCGATCATCCCCGCATCGCGCTCGAGCCCCGCGGCGAACCGTTCTTCACCCTGGCGCGCTCGATCGTCGGCCAGCAGATTTCGGTCAAGGCCGCCGCGAGCATTTGGGCGCGCGTTGTTGCCCTCGCGCCGCGAGTGCTTCCCGAGCAGCTCATCGACGCGGGGCACGCGAAGCTCGTCGGCTGCGGCCTGTCCAGGCGCAAGGCCGAGTATCTCGGCGGGCTCGCGCGCCATTTCGTCGACGCGAGCCTGCACGTCGCGGCCTGGGCCGAGATGGACGACGAGGCGGTGATCGCCGAGCTCGTCCAGGTTCGTGGTATCGGCCGCTGGACTGCGGAAATGTTTCTGATGTTTTGCCTGTTGCGCCCCAACGTGCTGCCGCTGGACGATCTGGGTCTGCAGCGTGCCATCTGCCTGAACTATTTCCGCGGCAGGTCCGTGTCGCTTCGGACGATGCGCAAGATCGCCTCGGTCTGGGAGCCTTGGCGCTCGGTCGCAACCTGGTATCTCTGGCGCAGCCTCGATCCGATCCCGGTCGAATATTGAGACCGATGAGGGGCGCTGCGGGCTTCGGGTACAATGGCCCCCGGGATTTCCCTATGAAAACGGCGTTTCTCGATTTCGAGCAGCCGATCGCCGAGCTCGAGGCGAAAATCGAGGAGCTGCGCTTCGCGCAGGAGGACTCTGCGACCGACATCTCCGAGGAGATCCAGCGCCTGCAGAAAAAGAGCGCCGCGCTCACCAAGGAGATCTACGGAAAGCTCACGCCTTGGCAGGTCGCTCAAGTGGCGCGGCATCCGCAACGTCCGTACACGCTCGATTACGTCGCGGCTCTGTTTTCTGACTTCGAGGAACTGCACGGCGACCGCTCGTTCGCCGACGATCCCTCGATCGTCGGAGGTCTCGCCCGTTTCAACGGGCAGTCGCTGATCTTGATCGGCCACCAGAAGGGACGCGATACCAAGGAGAAGATTTTCCGGAACTTCGGCATGCCCCGCCCGGAAGGCTACCGCAAGGCCATGCGGCTCATGCGGCTCGCGGAAAGGTTCGGCATCCCGGTCTTGAGCTTCGTCGATACGCCGGGGGCGTATCCGGGGATCGGAGCGGAAGAGCGCGGGCAGGCCGAGGCGATCGGCCGCAACCTCTACGTGATGGCGGAGTTGAGGGTGCCGTTCATCTGTACCATCATCGGCGAGGGTGGTTCGGGCGGGGCGCTCGCCATTGCCGTGGGCGACGTCGTGATGATGCTGCAGTACGCGACTTACTCGGTGATTTCTCCGGAAGGCTGCGCTTCGATCCTGTGGAAGAGCGCCGACAGGGCGCCCGAGGCGGCGGAGACGCTCGGAATCACGGCCAGCCGTCTGAAGACTCTCGGATTGATCGACAGGATCGTCAACGAACCTCTGGGCGGTGCGCACCGCGATCCGGCCGCCATGGCCCAAAGCCTGAAGAAAGCGCTCGCCGACACGCTGCGCAGTCTTGCCGACAAGCGCCCCCAGGAACTCGTCGAGGAGCGTTTCGAGCGCCTGATGGGCTATGGGAAGTTCAGGGAACTCGAGCTCAGGTGAATTGCCCGGGAGGGTGGCCGCGGTGCTTGCGCCCAAGATTTTTCCGGGGGCGCACCTCGCACTGGGGCTCTCGGGCGGCCTCGATTCGGTGGCACTGCTTTCCATCCTGCTCGAGCTGGCGCCTGCACTCAGGTTCTCGCTGCGCGCCGTGCACGTCAATCACGGCATCAGCCCCAACGCCGCGCGCTGGGCCGAGTTTTGCGGCGGGTTGTGCGCAAGGCTGGGGGTTCCGCTGCAGTTGGAAACCGTGGATATCAGTCCCCATCGCCATCTGGGACTGGAGGGCGCGGCGCGCCGATCCCGCCACGAGGCCTTTGCGCGCGTGGACGCCGATTTTGTCGTCCTCGCGCAGCACAGCGATGACCAGGCCGAGACGCTTCTCCTGCGGCTTATGCGCGGGGCGGGCCTGCGGGGCCTCGCCGCCATGTCTCCCCTCCGCTCGATTTCTGGCACGCGGGCGCGATTGCTGCGGCCGCTGCTCGCGGTGTCCCGCGCGGAGATCGAGACCCATGCGCGCCTGCGCGGCCTCGAATGGGTCGAGGATGAAAGCAACGCCGATACGGTCCGCAGAAGAAATTTTCTGAGGCGGGACATCTTCCCGCTTCTCGAGCGACAGTTTCCCGGAGCGCGCGCGACGATCGCCCGGGCCGCGGCCCACCTTGCCGAAGCGCGCGAGCTGCTCGATGAGATGGCGCGAACCGACTTCGAACGCTGCGCGGGAGCCGAAGGCGTCAACGTCGCGGATTTGCAGGGCCTCGGTGAAGCTCGCGCCAAAAACCTGTTGCGCTATTGGTGCGAGACGAAGAATATCGAGCCGCTCTCGGCGGCGCGAACCGGGGAGCTGCTGCGCCAGCTGAGGGAGTCTCGATCCGATGCCCGAATCGGCCTTGCGGTACCGGGATGGACGTTTCTCCGCTATCGCGAAAGGCTTTACCTGCGGCGCGCCTCGCCAGCGCTCGAGCGTAGCCTGCGCGAAGTCTGGGATGGCGCAAACGCCCTGCCCATGCTTTCACTCGGCGGAGTGCTGAAGTTCAAGCCGGAAGAAGGACGGGGCTTGAGTCTCGCGAAACTGCGCGCCGGTTGCGTCACCGCGCGCCTGCGGCAGGGCGGGGAACGCTTGCGCCTGGACGCCGGCCGGCCCCGCCGCACGCTGAAGAACTTGTTCCAGGAGCGGGGCGTTCCGCCGTGGCGCCGGGACCGCCTTCCCTTGATTTATTGTGGCGACGAGCTCGTTTCCGTTCCGGGCATCGGCGACGCGTTCGAATTTCGCGCGGTGCCTGGCGAAGCAGGTCTTATCGTGACGTGGGAACCGTTCGAGTAGAAACGGGGGGAACGGCGTGGGCGGCCTGGGCGGCCAGACGCGGAAAAACGGCCCGGATCAGCGTGCCGCGCCCTCCCGGAGGTCGGCTCAGGTCTATCCTGCCGCCGTGCCTCTCCGCGATCTCCGAGACGATGGACAATCCCAGCCCGCAGCCCTCGCCCCCGGTCGCCGGGATGCGATAGAAGCGCTCGAAAACCTTCTCGCGCTCGGCCTCTGGAATGCCGGGCCCGTTGTCCTCGACCTCGAGCACCGACTCCCCGTCGCGGGCTCCCGTGCGCACCGTGACACTGCCGCCCCGCTGGGTGTACGCAAGTGCGTTGTCGAGCAGGTTCGCCGCCAGCTCGCGCAACAGGAGCGGTTCACCCAGAGTCCATGCATCAGCGAGCTCGAAGCCGAGATCGATGTCTTTCGCGACGGCGCGCTGAACCCAGTCGCGCAGATCTCGGCTGATGCTCTCGTGCAGGTTGACGGGCTGGCCGCCGCTCGCCGCTTCTCCCGGCTCCGCGCGGGCCAGAGTCAGCAGCTGGTTGACGAGGTGGCTCGTGCGCTGAGTCTCCCCTGCAATCATGTCCAGAAGGGAGCCCAGCTCCGCGGTCGAAGGCTGGCGGCGCGCGAGCTCCGCGTGAGTCTTCAGTCCCGCAAGAGGCGTTCGCAGCTGGTGTGCCGCGTTGGCGATGAAGCGCTGCTGCGATTCGATTGCCGCGTTGAGCCTGGAGAGCAGCCGGTTGAGCGCGCTGACGAGTGAGCGCACCTCCTGCGGCTTGTCCAGCTCCGACACCGGACGGAGGTCGCGCGGAGAACGCGCCGCGATCTCGTCGCGAAGGCGATCCAGGGGCCTCAGTCCCTGGCCGATGCCGAGCCAGAAGAGAGCGACCGCGACAAACGCTATCAGCAATTGGGGCACCGTGGAGGCAACCAGCAGTTCGAGCACCAGTTTGTCTCGTTTCACGAGCGTCTCCGCAACCTGCACGATCGCGATCCCGGGCTCGACTTTGACCGCGCGCGCCGCGACACGCACTCGCTCGCCTTCGAGCCTTGCATCGTAAAAGACATGCTCCTCCGGTGCCAGGCGCTCCGCAGGCGCGGGCAGCCGCGGTGTTCCGGCAATCAGCTCGCCATCCGGCCCCAGCACCTGGTAGTAGACACGGTCCTCGGTATCGATGCGCAGCGCCTCGATCGCGATCGAAGGCAAGTCGAGCTCGAGCCGGCTGCCGGTGAAGCGAAGATGGCTGGTAATCGCAAGTACAGGATCGAGAAGCGCGCTGTCGTAGGCCTTGGTCGCCGCATTGAGCGCGATGCGATAGGAAACGAAGCTTCCCGCGACAACCAGCAACAGCAACGGCCCGATCAGCCAATAAGTGAGGTGCTGGCGAAGGCTAGACTGCATCCGGGTCTTCGACCATATAGCCGAATCCACGCACGGTGCGAATCCTGATTCCCGCATCGTGGAGCTTCGAGCGCAGCCGGGAGATATACACCTCGATGGCGTTGTGGGTCAGGGAGTCGTCCCAGCTGCACATGGCCTGTAGCATGTGCTCCTTGCTGACCACCTGCCCGACCCGCATGAGCAGGTATTCGAGCACCGCCCACTCGCGCGGGGTGAGGTCGAGCAGGTCCGGTCCGATGCTCGCCCGTCGCGCGACCGTATCGACGCTGAGGCGGCCGAAGCGCAGCTTGGGGCTCTTTACAGCCTGGCTGCGGCGGATAAGCGCCCTCACTCGCGCTTCGAGCTCCGGAAGCGAGAAGGGTTTGGCGACGTAGTCATCGGCTCCGAGGTCTAGGCCGCGCACGCGGTCCGCCTCGGCATCGTGGGCTGTCAGGATCAGAATGCTGCCGGAGTGGTTGTCGCGGCGCAGTTGCCGCAGGACCTCGAACCCGTCGATGCCCGGAAGACTGACATCGAGCACGACAAGGTCATAGTGTTCTTCCGCGCAGGCTCGCAATGCAAGCTCGCCAGATTCCGCGTGATCCACGGCGTACCCCGATTGCCTCAGCGTTCGCATCAGCCCGTCCGCCAACGCATTGTCGTCTTCGACGATTAGAACTCGCATGACAAGTGGTTGAACCGGTTCGAAGTTCAGGATAGCACGCGGACGGGCTCCGGGTTCTCGAGCAGGGCACACGGGCATCCCGGGGAAAAAAGTGCGTGGGAGCGCAGCGCGCTCCCACGCCACAGAGGAGGAAAGAGACTACGGATGAAACTCTACGCGATCAGGCTTGCAATAAGCTGATGCTAGACTTACAGAACGCTGACATGATGAACGCGTTCGCGCTGGCCCTTGGTTTGTCTCCCGCCGCCGGCGGGCGAAGCGCCGCACCGGGTCTTGTCCGCGCGCGACACTCCGGCAAAAGCCTGATAAAATAAAACGTTAGGCGAGTTTCTTGTGTCGCTTCCAGAGTTCCAATCGGAGATCTTGCATGGCTGTAGAGCGAACCTTGTCCATCGTCAAACCGGATGCGGTGGCGAAAAACGCCATCGGACAAATTTACTCTAGGTTCGAGCAGGCCGGCCTGAACATCGTGGCGGCGCGCATGCGCTATCTGTCGCAGAAGGAGGCCGAAGGCTTCTACGCGGTGCATCGCGAGCGTCCATTCTTCCGCGATCTGATCAGATTCATGACCTCCGGGCCGATCATGGTGCAGGTGCTGGAGGGCGAGGACGCTATTGCGCGGAATCGCGAGCTGATGGGCGCGACCGATCCGAAGAAGGCGAAAAAGGGAACGATACGCGCCGATTTCGCCGAGAGCATCGATGCGAACGCGGTACACGGTTCCGACGGCCCCGAGACCGCCCGCACCGAGATCGCGTACTTTTTTTCCGCTTCCGAGGTCTTTTCCCGTTAAATGAGCGTCAATCTCCTCGATCTGGACTCAGAAGGGCTCGCCGCCTTCGTCGCAGGGCTCGAAGAGAAGCCGTTCCGGGCGCGACAGGTGAAGCGCTGGATGCACCGTCTCGGCGAATCGGATTTTGCGCGGATGAGCGACGTCGCTAAATCGCTGCGCGAAAAGCTCGCGCAGACCGCGTGCATTTCGCCCCCGCAAATCGTGAGCGACAGCTTGGCCAAAGACGGAACTCGCAAGTGGCTGCTCGACGTCGGCAAGGGCAATGCGGTCGACACGGTATTCATTCCCGAAACGAACCGGGGTACTTTGTGCATCTCCACCCAGGCGGGCTGCACTCTTGCCTGCCAGTTCTGCTCGACCGGCAGGCAGGGATTCAACCGCAATCTCTCGGTGTCCGAGATCATCGGGCAGCTCTGGCTCGCCAACCGCGAGCTGGGCGCGACGCCCGGGGGCGAGCGCGTCATCAGCAACGTCGTGCTCATGGGGATGGGCGAGCCCCTGCTCAACTTCGACAACACCGTCGCGGCGCTCAAGCTGATGATCGACGAGGACGCCTACGGGCTTTCGCGACGCCGCGTGACGCTCTCCACGTCCGGGATCGTGCCGATGATCGACCGCCTGGCGGCGGAATGCCCGGTTGCGCTCGCGGTATCCTTGCACGCGCCGAACGACGCGCTTCGCGACACGCTCATGCCGATCAACCGCAAGTACCCGCTCGCCGAGTTGCTGGCCGCGTGTCGGCGGTACCTCGAGCACGCGCCGCGCGACTTCATCACCTTCGAATACGTCATGCTCGAAGGTGTCAACGATAGCGAGGAGCACGCACGCCAGCTCGCGGAATTGGTTTCGCGGGTGCCGTGCAAGATCAATCTGATTCCGTTCAACCCGTTTCCGAACTCGGGCTTTGTGCGCTCCCCGCGCCGGGTGATCGATCGCTTCGGCGAGCTTCTCGGCGCATCCGGGATCGTCACGACCACGCGCAAGACCCGCGGTGACGAAATCGACGCCGCGTGTGGACAACTGGCCGGAAAGATCCATGACCGCACCCGAAGGCGGGCGCGCCTGGAGGGGACGGGCTCTTGAACCGATCGCGGCACGCTGCAACGGCGCTCGCCGGTGCCGCGGTGATCTGCGGCTGCGCCGGAGGGCCGCTTTCGGGGGACTTGCCCGGCCAGAACGATGGTGGACCCGTCATCGGGGAGGTGGCTGGCGGCCGGGAGCGCGCGCGTATCCACACCGAACTGGCCGGCGCCTACTATCAAAGAGGAAACCTCGGTGTGGCGCTCGCTGAAGCGCGCACGGCCATCTCGGCCGACTCGGGTTATGCGCCCGCTTACAACGTCCTCGGCCTGGTGTACGGTGACCTGCGCGAGAAGGACTTGGCCGAGGAGGCGTTCGAGCGCGCGCTGAGACTCAATCCCAACGATCCGGACACCAACCACAACTACGCCTGGTTTCTGTGCGAAAACAAGCGCGAGGAAGAGGCGATCCGCTATTTCCTGATGGCGGTCCGGCATCCACTTTACGCCACGCCGCAGAAGTCCTATGCGATGGCGGCGGTGTGCGCGATGCGCAAGAACAACGAACGCGACGCCTACGATTATCTCGACCGCGCGCTGCGGCTGGATTCGAATTACTATCCGGCGTTGATCAGTTTTGCGCAGCTCAAGTACCGGCGCGGGGAGCTCGACGGCGCGCGCACGCTCGTAGGCCGCTACAACAAGCTCGCCGAACCGACCGCGGAATCGCTGTGGCTTGCACTGCGGATTGAACGCAAGCTGGGAGATTCCTCATCGGTGACGAGCTACGCCAACCAGCTGCGTCGGCGCTTTCCCGGATCGAAGGAATACCAGGAACTGCAAAAAGGGCGCTTCGAATGAACGAGACGGCTGAACTCGGTGCGTCTTCCTCCAAGCGCGGACCCGGGCGGATGCTCGCTCAGCTGCGCGCCGAGCGCAAGCTGTCGATCGCCGACGTCGCGCAACGACTCAAGTACGGCGCGCGCCAGATCGAGGCGCTCGAGGCCGAGGAGTTCGACAGGCTGCCGGGGGCGACGTTCGTCCGCGGGATGGTGCGCGGCTACGCCAAGCTGCTCGACACCGATCCGCAGCCCCTGCTCGATGAGCTCGACCAGCGCTACGTCCCCGGGGAGATCGACCTCGACCTGCGCGACAAGGGCATCCCTTTCGTGCATGGCAAGCGCGGTACCCGAGCTTACCTGGCCCTCTCGGTCCTCGCCCTCATCGTCGTGGCCGGAATACTCTACGAGTGGCGTGCCGGAACTCTCCCATGGCCGAGATTCGCGTCGGATGCGCCTCCCCCGCAGAAGGAATCCAAGGCGCTTCCCGCGGAGCAGCCTGCCGCGCCGCGTGCAGAAACGCAGGTCCCGGCCGCTGCGGCGGCGCCTTCAGGCACCGTGGCGGAGACTCCCGCAGCACCAGCGCAGCAGCCCACAGGCGGCGGCGGAGGCGAAGGGCGGATTCGGCTCGAGTTCGACCGCGACTCCTGGGTCGAGATCAGGGACCGGGACGGCAAGACGCTGATGTCGCAACTGAATCCAGCCGGGAGCCGCAGGGTCGTCGTCGGGCAGCGCCCCTTGTCTCTCGTGATCGGCAGCGGGGCGGCCGTGCGCCTTACCTACAACGACAAGCCCGTCGATCTGAAACCGTACATCCAGATCGAAGTCGCGCGGCTGACGCTGAATTGAACGACTCATGACAATCATCCGCAGGTACAAAACGCGCCAAGTTCGCGTCGGACGCGCGCTGATCGGAGGGGGTGCACCCGTGCTGGTGCAGTCGATGACCAACACCGATACCGCCGATCTGCAGAGCACCGCGACGCAGGTCGCCGAGCTCGCCCGCGCCGGCTCGGAAGTCGTGCGCGTCACCGTCAACACCGCCGAGGCGGCGGCGCAGGTCCCGCGCATCCGCGAGCGGCTCGACGCCATGGGTTGCGACGTGCCCTTGGTGGGCGATTTCCATTTCAACGGGCACAAGCTCCTCGCCGAGCACCCCGATTGCGCGCGGGCGCTGGCAAAGTACCGGATCAATCCGGGCAATGTCGGGCGGGGTGCCAAGCGCGACGAGCAATTCGCGACCCTGATCGAGATGGCCTGCCGCTACGACAAGCCCGTGAGAATCGGCGTCAATTGGGGCAGCCTCGATCAGGAGCTGCTTGCGCGGCTCATGGACGAGAACGCGCGGGCACGCGAGCCCGTCGATTCCGATACGGTAACGCGGCAGGCGCTGGTCGCCTCGGCGCTCGAATCGGCGGCGCGCGCGGAAGCTTTGGGTCTGGCCGGAGATCGGATCGTGCTCTCGTGCAAGGTGAGCGGCGTCCAGGACCTGATAGCCGTTTACCGGGAGCTTGCGCGCCGCTGCGACTATCCGCTGCACCTCGGGCTCACCGAGGCTGGGATGGGAACAAAAGGCATCGTTGCTTCCACCGCCGCGCTCGGGGTGCTGCTCCAGGAGGGCATCGGCGACACGATTCGCATTTCGCTCACGCCGGAGCCCGGCGGCGACCGCACGCGCGAGGTCGTCGTTGCCCAGGAGCTGCTCCAGACCATGGGCTTGCGCTCGTTCTCGCCGATGGTGATCGCGTGCCCGGGTTGCGGCCGCACCACCAGCACCTATTTCCAGGAGCTCGCCGAAAAGATCCAAACCTATCTTCGGGAGCAGATGCTCCAGTGGCGCGAGCGCTATCCCGGAGTCGAAGACATGCACGTCGCGGTCATGGGCTGCGTCGTGAATGGCCCCGGCGAAAGCAAGCACGCCAATATCGGCATCAGCCTGCCCGGGTCCGGTGAGCG
>VBCH01000261.1 GCA_005884455.1 Betaproteobacteria bacterium | reverse complement strand
CGACGATCTTCTTCTCGCCGTCCTTGTATTTCACCATCATCGTCGACCCGTCGACGCCCGCGACCGTCGCGCCCGAGGCCGAGCCGTTGGTCATGGTGCTGTTCGGAACGGGCGCATAGGGCCGGTGACCTTCGCCCGTGCCGCGCATCGGCTCGGGGAAGATGTGCACTTCCAGCGCCCTCTGGCTGCCGTCCGGCTGCGGCATCGCCGCGCTGCCGAGGAAGGTGCCTTCCTTGATGTCGGCCATCGAGGCCTTCATCACCGCGACGATCATGGCATTGTCCGTGAGCGCGAGCTTGAGCTCGGCGCCGTCCGTGGACTTCAAGGTGAGCACGTTGCCGTCCACCTTCTGTATCGTTCCGCGCACTCGCAGGGTCTGCGCCGTTGCCGCCGTGCAGCATGCGGCGATCATCGCGCCGGCGAGCGCGATTTGAATTCTTCTGATCATGTTGTTCTCCGGAATGTGGACGCGCGCCATGTGGCGGCGCGCACAGTATAGACCAGGACGGGCCGATCCGAGTCATCGCGCTGTTTCCGCCAAATCTTTGTCGATGTCGCGGGCCGTCGACTTGAGCATGTCGATCACACGCCGCAGCGCGGGCGACACGTAGTCGGCCCTTCGATAACTGACACCGACGCGACGGTGCCAGTTCATTTCCTCGACGGCGATCGCGGTCAGACGCAGTCTCGACGCGAATTGCTGCATGAGATGTTTCGAGCCGAAGCGGCCGCTGTTTCCCATGAGCCGAGTACTCAGCTTCGCCGAAGGCAAGCGCGAGCTGCGCATCCGGTGCTACCTGCACACCAGCGACTACGCGCCTCAAGGGTGGTATGCGCCGGCCGAGAGGGCCGTGCCGCTCAGAGTTCCGTTCCGGCCGCAGCCGTCCACCACGCCGGTGAAGCAATAAGCCTGCGGGCAGCGGCGCGCTCCCAGCCTAACGGGACCGGGCGCCTTTCACGAACTCGAGCGAGGTCTGAAACAGCTCGAGATCCTTCTCGTACTCGGCCCCCTCGGCGCGGTTGATCTGTATCCATTCCCTGGTGCTTGCCTTGCCGCCGGGCTGAAACGGGACGGTGTTGGCCATCGAGAACCGCAACTCCGTGACGGTGACGGCGGGCAGGCGCAGTGCGACGCCGTCACCGCTGATGCAGGCGAACATCTTGTCGCTGACGAAGTAGGCGTCGAGGCCGTTGATTTTTCTTGCGCTGACGCCCGGGAGCTTGAGAAGCAGAGCGTCGATCTGCGCCTTGGGGCCGGGCTTGGGGGTATCGGTACTCAAAGGAGGTCCGCCGTCTTGAACAGGGCGATGGAATTATAGAGACCCGGTAGAGGCGGCAATGGGCACTCCGACCATCACGATGTTGGTCGGGAATTCGGGCTTGACCGCGGCTGCCGCAGTACCGGAGTGCGCGAACAGTATGGCCGCGATCGCGGCCGAAAGAATATGACGGATAGGCAAATCGATACGCCTCATTGTTGGTCAATCCGGCAACCTGCCGGCCCATATCAGTAAATACGCGAAATGGCAGGGCGACTCTGTGCGGTAGAAAACACAGCGTCAACGTGCTTGGATGGTCGTGACGCTGGCGTAGGGGACGGTGGTGGCGCTATGCTATGCGCCGGATTTCCATGAAGGGGAGAACGTCCATGAAAAAAATGCTCGGATTGTCCGTTGTTCTGGCCGTTGCGCCGTTTGCGCAAGCCGCCGATATCGAGGCCGGCAAGGCCAGGGCCGCCACCGTGTGCGCGGCCTGCCACGGCGCGAACGGCCAGAGCGTGAGCGACACCATTCCCAATCTCGCCGCGCAGCGCGCCGGCTACCTCGAGGCGCAGCTGAAGGGGTTCAAGGACGGCACGCGCAAGGCGGCGAGCGCGACCAGCCCCACGGCCATCATGACGGCGATCGCGGCGCAGCTCTCCGCCGACGACATCGCCAATGTCGCGGCGTACTTTGCCTCGCAGCCCGGCGCGGCCGCCGGCGCCAAGTCCGCGCAGCTGCCCAACGTGGCGAAGACGAATGTGACCTTCCCCGAGGGCTACAAGGAATCGTTCGTCAAGTACCACACCATCAGCTTCCCCGCGACCAAGCAAGTGCGCTATTACTACGCCAACAAGGCCGCGGTTGCGGCGGCGAAGGCGGGCAAGCCGCTCCCGGACGGCTCGGTGCTGTTCGCCGAAGTGTATGCGGCGAAGCTCGGCGCCGACGGCAAGCCGGCGACAGGCGCCGACGGCAACTTCGTCGCGGAGAAGCTCGTCGCCTACACGGCCATGGCGCGCGATGCCGGCTGGGGCAAGGACATTCCCGAGATGCTGCGCAATGAGAACTGGAACTACGCCGTGTTCACCCCCGACAAGCAGCACCGGCCCGGCGTGAACCAGGCCGAATGCCTCGGCTGCCACAAGCCGCTCGACAAGGTCAGCTACACCTTCACGCTGAAGCAGCTCGCCGACGCGAAGTGAGCCGATCGTAAATTATTCAAGGGAGGTAGACGATGAACAAGATGCTTCTTCCCGCGGCGGTCGTCGCCGCTTTTTTCGCCGCTCCGCTTTGGGCTCACGACGACGATGCGGCCGCGCAAAGCGGCCAGGGCCAGTTCGGCAAGGTGAATTTCCCGACTTCGTGCAGCGCGGCCGTGCAGCCGCAGTTCGAGCGCGCCGTGGCGATGCTGCATTCGTTTTTCTTCCCCGAGCACATCAAGGCGTTCCAGGCCGTGATCAAGGAGGATCCGCAGTGCGCGATGGCGTACTGGGGGCTTGCGATCAGCCAGCGGGGGAACCCCCTGGTGCCGCCCTGGCCCGAGGAGAACCTCAAGCGCGCGCTCGAAGCGATCGAGCAGGGCAAGGCGGTCGCGAAGACCGAGCGCGAGCGCGATTGGCTGAGCGCGCTGGAGGTCGTCTACAAGGACTACGACAAGGTGCCGGTTTCGGAGCGCAGCCAGCGCTACGAGCGGGCGATGGGGCAGCTCGCGCGCAAGTATCCGGACGACAAGGAGGCATCGATCTTCTACGCGCTCGCTCTCCTCGAGGCGGTCGATCACGCCGACAAGACCTATGTCCGTCAGCTCAAGGCCGGCGCAATTCTCGAGCCGATCGACAAGGAGCAGCCCGCGCATCCCGGGCTTGCGCACTACATCATCCACACCTACGACTTCGAGCCGCTCGCCGAGCGCGGGGTCGCCGCGGCGGACAAATACGCCAAGGTCGCCCCGGCCGCGCCGCACGCTCAGCACATGCCTTCGCACATCTACTCGATACTGGGCCGATGGGAGGATTCGATCCGGTCCAATACAGCCGCAGTCAAGGCTTCGCGCGACTATGCGGCGAAAAATGCTCCCGGAACGACTTTCGCGCAGGAGCCGCACGCGCAGGACTTCATGGCCTACGCCTATCTCCAGCTCGGCAAGGATCGCGAAGCGAGGCGCGTGATCGACGAATTGCGCGCCGTCACCAAGCTCAGCGGCGCGCGAAGCTACGGCGCGGATACCGGAAGGCTCGCGCCGGCTTCACGCTATGTTCTCGAGCGCGCTGCCTGGGCCGAGGCCGTCGCACTGGAAGTCCCGTCCAATCTGTACACGTACGCGGAGGCCATGCCGCGGTTCACCCGTGCGGTGGGCGCCGCAAAGACGGGGAACCCCGGGATGGCGAAGGAGGAAATCGAGCGGCTTCAGGCCTTGAGCAAGTCGGCCGAGAACGGCTACTGGGCCGAGCAGGTCCAGGTGCTGGTCCTGGCCGCGAGCGCCTGGCGGGCGCACGCCGAGAGTCGCAAGGACGACGCGCTCAAATTCATGCGCGCCGCCGCGGACCTCGAGGATTCCACGGAGAAGCACGTTTCGATGGAAAACAGGCTTTACCCCATGCGCGAGATGCTCGGCGAGCTGCTTCGGGAGCTCGGCCAGCCCGCCGCGGCCTTGCAGGCGTACGAGGCGTCCTTGCACGTCGCGCAAAACCGGCTGCGCGGCTTCTACGGCGCGGCCAAGGCGGCGCAGGCGTCCGGCGATCGCGGCAAAGCGCGCGCGTATTTCGAGAAGCTCGCCGCGCTCGCGAAGAACGCCGACTCCGATCGAGCCGAGCTGCGCGAAGCGAAAGCCTTCCTGCTTGCGCAGCGCTGAGCGCTCGATGCGCCGCGTTGCGGCCTGCGCGTCCGCGGCGTTTGTTTTCGGAAGCCTCTTCGTCGCGGTCCCGGGATCGAAGGCCGATCCGGGCGAGGTGGACCCGGCGGCATCGGCCGCGGGCTCCGACTATGCCGCTGGAAAGAAAGCGGTCGAAGCGAAGGACTGGACGGTCGCCATCGAGCGCCTGAACAAGGCGCTCCTGCAGGACGATCGCAACCCGGACATCCACAATCTCCTCGGCTACGCCTATCGCAATGCCGGGCAGCTCGATCCCGCCTTCAAGCACTACCATCGCGCGCTCGAGCTGAACCCGCGCCATCGCGGCGCGCGCGAATACCTGGGCGAGGCCTATCTCAAGGCGAACGACGTGCAGAAGGCGCAGGAGCAGCTCGCCGCCTTGCGGCAGATCTGCGTGCTCCCCTGCGAAGAATACGAGGACCTGGAAAAAGCAATTCTCGCGTACAGTAAACGCGCGGCGAGGTCGCGCTAGAGCGCGACGACCGGCACCAACGACAAGGTGTCGCCGAAGAGCTACTCATTCGCCGGCGAATCGAAGTGCTCGCGTGACGGCACCGCGCTTCTTGCGTACGGAGCGTGCGTACGTGTATCGTTAGCCGCGTCGTACTCGGGAGCGGTTCGCTCCGTTTAGGGAGATAGGGGATGGCCAACGACCCCCGCAATCCGCAAAACCAGGCCGGCCGGGGCGCGGCGGGCGCCGGCGCGCGCGACGACAAAAAGCCTGCACCTGCATCGCCCTCGGGGCCGAACGCGCCGGACTTTCTCGCGGGGCTCGATGCCTTTTCGCGCAAGATCGATGAAGAGCAAAAGGCGTACGAGCGCGCGGAGGCGGAGCGGCGTCGCAGGGAGGAAGAGGAAGTGCGCCGGAGAGCGGAGGCCGAGCGGTTACGCCAGGCGCAGGCGCTGGAGCTGGCGAAGCGCAAGGCCGAAGCCGAAAAACAGAGCGAGGGGCGCCGCTTCGCGGCGCTCGACATGCTGCGAAAGCAGGCCGCGACCCGCCCGCCGGGCGAAGACACCGCATCGCGCCGCGCCGCAGCCAAGGCGCTCATCCACAGGAACCTGCTCTCGGCCATGCATTACCTGGCGGAGTTCGCAAAGGAGCTCAACGCGGTGCTCCCGACCACCGAAAGCACCTACGGGTTCCTCTTTCTCCGGGAGGCCTCGCCGATGGTGCTTTCGAGCGCCTTCGCCGACTACCGCCTTCGCAAGGTCGACGGTGACGAAGTGTGCGACCAGGTCTTCCTGACCTACCACGCCCGGTACGCGCAGCCCGCGGTGATGGACGTGGCGGGCCCGGATATCGAATACTGCCGGCGCTCCTTCGCCCTGGCCAGCGTCCCCTTCGAATTCAGCCCTCTGAAGAAGAACGATTTCGGCCAGCCGGTGAGCGGCAGGTTCTCGCTATCCGGCGAGATCCCGTGCGAGGTCCATATCCGCGCCGACTACGACGCACCCGCCGTCCTGATCGAGCTGCTCAACTTCGGATCGATCGGGGCCGGACGATGCCGCCTGGCGCCGGAGGCGTTCAACGAGCGCTTCGCGGACGAGATCGCGAAGCACGCGCTCGGCTCGCAGAACGAGTTCGCCAAGTTCGTGACCCGCTGAGGCTCCCGCACGGATGATCGCGGGGCGCCTGCTTCATTTTCACTTCTGGAGAGTCCCATGAAACTGCGATGGGCAACGATCGGCGCTGCCGCCCTGCTGTTGACCGCCTGCGTACCCGTCGCGGTGCCGGGGCCGGTCCGATACGACGTTCCAGTCCCTGGCGTCGTGATCGACCCGGTCGATCCGTACTTCTACTCGCTCTCATACTGCCTCGGCTGCTGGTACGGCGAATGGGGCGGGCGCATCGGCTACCACCGGGGCGGCGGGCGCCCCTGGGAGCGTCGGCACATCGAGGCGGATCACCACGGACGCGATCACGGGCGCGACGTCTGGCACGAAGGGCACCGGTGAGACTGTTCTACTAGATCCGTCGTGTCTCATTCGATCCCTCGCCGTCGTGTCATCGCCGGCATGGCGGCCTTCGGTCTCTGGGGAATGGCGCCGGGGCTCCCGGCGGCGGAATCCGGAGCTTCAAGGTCGCCCGCCAGTGCGCTCGCAGATCGGCTCGCCGCCTACGCCGATGGACTGCGCCATGACGATCTCGACACGGCGACCATTGAACGAGTCAAGTCGCATTTCATCGACACGATCGGCTGCGGAATCGCCGCGTTCGACGAGAGGCCGGTCCGCATCTGCCGCGATGTCGCGCTCGGCGCCGCGGCCGGCGCAGCGATCGTCATCGGCACGAACCGACGCACCACGCCCGATCTCGCCACCTTCGCCAACGGCGCCGCCTTCCGCTACTACGACTTGAACGATTCCTACGTCGGGGGTCTGGCGGGACATCCGAGCGATCACATCGCCGCCTGCCTCGCGGTGGCGGAAGCGGAACGAGCAAGCGCTTCGGAGCTTATCACCGCGATCGTGCTTGCCTACGAGATCAACTGCCGTTTGATCGACGCCTTCGACGTCACCTCCCGCGGCTGGGACGCGCCGGTGTTCAGCCTGCCGGCCGTGGCGCTCGCCGCCGGCAAGCTGATGAAGCTGCCTCCCGCGCAGCTCGCGCAGGCCGTCAGCCTCGCCATCAACGACCACATCCCGATGGCGCAAACCCGGGTCCAGGCGCTGTCCGACTGGAAGGGACTCGCGGACGCCGAAGCCGGGCGCAATGCGGTGTTTGCAGCACTGCTCGCGCGCGGCGGCCTGACGGGTCCCGCGCCTATCTTCGAAGGGAATTCTGGCTTCTTCAAGCAAATCTCCGGGCCGGCGGAAGTCGACGTCGGAGCATTCGGCCGCCGCGGGGTGCCGTTCCGCATCCACCAATGCGGGATGAAAGCCTACCCGGCCGTGGTCTACGCGCAGACCGCGGTCGTGGCCGGCATCGAGGTCGCGAGGAAACTGGGCGCCCTCGATCGCATCGCCGCGATCAAGATCGCGACGACCAAGCGGGGCTACCAGCGTCATGCGCAAGATAACCGTGAAGGAGGACCCGGCCCTTACGGCGCGCGTCGGAGCGATGGTTCCGACGCGCGTGACCGCGATCCTCGCCGACGGAAAGCGCATCTCGAGCGAGGTCGACGACGTGCCGGGTTTCCCGGGGCGGCCGATGAGCCGGGCCGAAGTCGAAAGAAAGTTCCGCGGCAACGTGGGCGGGCGCTGGTCCCGCGAGCGGACGGACGGCATTCTGCGGGAACTGTGGGCAATCGATCGCACGCAGGATATTGCGGCCTTGCTCGGCAAGCTCTCGCTTCAGCCCGGCCGTTAGCCCATAACGCGCTGAAAATTTGGCGGCTTACGAGCGACGCGCGGATCGGCGCCGAACTCGGGTAGATCTCCTGACGCCGGACGCGGCCAGCAGCACCTCGGCGGCATCGCGCGCCGAGCGCGCGAGCGCGGGATCCCCGCGTACCAGGGCGCCGGCGAGCGCGCCTTCGAAAAGGATCTGGAGCTGGGTCGCGAGGGCGTCGGAATTCCTCGCGGCTAGGCGCTCGAGCAGGGCGCGGTACCAGAGGCGGCGCTGCTCCTTGAACTGCACCGCGAGCTTGCTGGCGGGGTGCCTGGGGTCGCCGAGCTCGGTGACGGCGTTCACGTAGGGACAGCCGCGGAAGCTGCCGTCGGCGACCAGGCGCTCCAGCCGGTCGAAGTTGCCGAGGATCTGCTCGCGCGCCGGTGCGTCGGAGGGCGCGAGATGCTTGAAGCGCGCCGTCAGGTAGGCCGCGATCAGCGCGTCCTTGGATGGATAGTGGTGGTACAGCGTTCGCTTGCTCACCCCGGCCTCGGCGGCCACGGTGTCGACGCCGACGGCGCGAATCCCCTGCGCGTAGAAGAGCCTGTCGGCGGCGGCGAGGACGCGCTCTGACGGGGAGGAAACAGATCGGTGTACTTTCACGTTGACAGCACTATACCGGATGTTGGATCATACGTACACTGACCTGTTTACCTGCGA
>VBCH01000260.1 GCA_005884455.1 Betaproteobacteria bacterium | reverse complement strand
GCGACGGAATACCGCTCCAACCCGAATGAGGGTTCATTCGAAGTCCGTTACGAAGCCGCGTCTCAGCTGATGCAGTTCCAGGATCAGGTCCTCGCAGTGGTGAACCCGCTCAGAGGCAATCTTCTGCTGGAGAGAGATCCGGCCGGCCACCCGTTTAGCGAGCTCATCCATCGATCGGGGAGAATAGGCGACAACATCCGTCACACCGGCTTCGACGCGGTTGGAGACCCTGGGCGAGGCGGAGCGTTTGCTCCTCACGTCACCATCAATTGGTTCGACCTGGGCACATCGGTGAAGATGAATGCCCCCGATTGGCCGCCGATCTCGGACCTCACCGGGCGCTTCGTCGCGCTCGGCATCTTTGTACTTGGTCCGTACGGAACGTGCGTTCAGCGCCTGGCTGCGCTGGAGCTTTCAGCCTGAACCTCGATCGACAATGCCGCATCCGGTGGGAACGACTTGCAGCCACCATCCGTTAGCAGTGACGAGTTGCCGGCGGTGAGAGTCCCTTGACCGCTGGTGTGTCGAAGGTCGGCGGCAACCGCGCCAGGGCTTCTCCAGAGACGTATCGGTGCGGGGGATGGTGTCGCGGTCCAGATCTCCGATCGTTATGACCAAATCGTCGAAGAAACCCGGTCCCAGGCGGCGACGGCGCGTTGGTGGCTCTCCAACGCGATCTGATCCTTACCACTAGACTCGCTCCGATCGCCCCCGCTGAGGGGTACGCAGGTGGAGCGAAATTAACATAAGACCGATGTGCGTGGTTCAGGACAGCTTCGAGCACTGGACTGCGGCGCGCCGGAGATGATTATCCTATCCGTGAATGTCCGGTATGGAGAAAGGCGACCGGCGGCTCAGGGTCGAAAGTGGACATTCTGCCCCTTCCACCGTTTGATCGTCGGATTGGCAATCCGGCGGGCAAAGCCTTCCGACCGGCGAGTTAACAGTCCGTTGGCAAAAGGAGACGACTAACTAGTCACCCTCGCTTCGCCTCGAACTCCTTCATATACTCCACCAATCGCCTCACGCCGTCTACCGGCATGGCGTTGTAGATCGAGGCGCGCATGCCGCCGACTGCGCGGTGGCCTTTGAGCTGCACCATGCCGCGCGCTTCCGCGCCCTTCAGAAACTCGCCGTCCAGTTTCGAGTCGGCGAGGGTGAAGGGGATGTTCATGCGCGAGCGGTCTGACTTCCTCACCGGGTTCTTGAAAAAGGCGCTGGCGTCGAGGAAGTCGTAGAGGAGCTTCGCCTTGGCGATGTTCTTCTTTTCCATTTCGGCGAGGCCGCCCTGCGCCTTCAGCCACTGGAACACGAGGCCTGCGATGTACCAGGCGTAGGTCGCCGGGGTGTTCGACATCGAGCCGCTCTCGGCGTGCACCTTGTAGTCGAGCATCGAAGGCGTGTGCGGAACGGCCCGGCCGAGCAGGTCTTCGCGCACGATGACGAGGGTGAGGCCCGCCGGGCCGATGTTCTTCTGCGCCCCGGCGTAGATCAGGCCGAACTTCGAGACATCGAGCGGCCGCGAAAGGATGTGCGAGGAGGCGTCCGCGACGAGCGGCACCTTGCCCGTGTCCGGGATCCAGTGGAATTCCACCCCGCCGATGGTTTCGTTCGAGGTGTAGTGCACGTACGCTGATTTCGGGTCGAGCTGCCAGGTCGACTGCTCGGGCGCGAAAGTGAAGTTCTTGCCTTCCGAGCTCGCCGCGATATTGATCTCGCAGAAGCGGTTCGCCTCCTTGATCGCCTTCTTCGACCACTCGCCCGTATAGATATAGTCGGCCGAATTCTTTCCGCCGAGGAGGTTCATCGGCACCATGCCGAACTGCAGCGTCGCCCCGCCCTGGAGGAAGAGCACCTTGTAGTTCTCGGGGACGTTGAGGAGCTCGCGGAAATCCTTCTCCGCGGCCTCGGCGATCGCGATGAACTCCTTGCCGCGGTGGCTCATCTCCATCACCGACATGCCCGATCCGTGCCAGTCGAGCATCTCGGCCGCGGCCTGCGCGAGAACCTCTTCGGGCAGGACCGCCGGGCCCGCGCTGAAATTGAAAATCCGCGTCGCAGGCCTACTGCCCATTCTCTTCCTCCTCTTCCTTCTCGGCGACGCGCTCCACTCCGGCGAGCTTGGTGCCTTCGTCCAGGTCGATCAGGCGCACCCCTTGAGTCGAGCGGCCCATCTCGCGGATCTGCTTGACGAGCGTGCGTATCAGAACGCCGCCCGTGGAGATCAGCATGATCTCGTCCTCGTCGCCCACCAGCACCGCGCCTACGACTTTGCCGTTGCGCTCGGTCGTCTGGATCCCGATCATCCCCTGAGTGCCGCGGCCGTGGCGGGTGTATTCCGCGATCGCGGTGCGCTTGCCGAAGCCGTTCTCGGTCGCCGTGAGCACCGTCTGGCTCTCGCTGTCCGCGACCAGCATCGAGATTACCCGCCGGCCTTCGCCGATCTTCATTCCGCGCACGCCGCGCGCCTGCCGTCCCATCGGGCGCACGTCGCCTTCCTCGAAGCGCACCGCCTTGCCGGCGTCGGAGAAGAGCATCACGTCGTGCTTGCCCTCGGTGATCGCGGCGCCGATCAGGTGGTCGCCGTCGTCGAGCTCCACCGCGATAATCCCCTTCTCGCGCGGGTTGGAGAACTGCGAGAGAGGCGTCTTCTTCACCGTGCCGAGCGCAGTCGCGAGGAACACGAAATGCTTGTCGTCGTACTCCTTCACCGGGAGCACGGCGTTGACCTTCTCTCCTTCGGAGAGCGGGAACAGGTTCACGATCGGCTTGCCGCGGCTCGCGCGCGTCCCCTGCGGCACGTTGTACACCTTGAGCCAGTACACGCGCCCCCGCGAGGAGAAGCACAGCATCGTGTCGTGGGTGTTCGCTATGAACAGGCGCTCGATGAAATCGTCCTCCTTGGTCGTCGCCGCCTGCTTGCCGCGCCCGCCGCGGCGCTGCGCGCGGTAGTCGGTGAGCGGCTGCGACTTGATGTAGCCCGCGTGCGAGAACGTCACCACCACGTCCTCGGCGGCGATCAGGTCCTCCATCTGCAGGTCCTCGGCCTGCTCGACGATCTCGCTCTTCCTCTTGTCGCCGTACTGGCCTTTGAGCGCCTTAAGCTCCTCCGAGATGACGGCGGTGATGCGCGCGGGCTTGGCGAGCATGTCGAGGAAATCGCCGATCTGCTCGATCAGCTCCTTGTACTCGGCGACGATCTTGTCCTGCTCGAGGCCCGTCAGGCGCGCGAGGCGCATCTCGAGGATCGCCTGTGCCTGCGCATCCGACAGCCGGTAGCCGGTCTTCTGCGGACCGAATTCCTGCCCGAGGCCCTCGGGCCGCGAGGCGTCCGCCGCGGCGCGCTTCAACATCTCCTCGACCACGGGCGATTTCCAGCTCTTCGCCATCAGCGCGACCTTCGCCTCGGGCGGAGTCTGGGATTTCTTGATCAGCTCGATGACCTCGTCGACGTTGGAGAGCGCGACCGCGAGCCCCTCCTGGATATGCGCCTTCTTCCGCGCCTCGCGCAGGTCGTAGAGCGTGCGCCGCGTCACCACCTCGCGCCGGTGCGCGAGGAAGGCCTGGAGCATCTCCTTGAGATTGAGGACGCGCGGCTGCCCGTCGATCAGCGCCACCATGTTGACGCCGAAGGTGTCCTCGAGCTGCGTCTGCTTGAAGAGGTTGTTGAGGACGACTTCCGGCAGCGCGTCGCGCTTCAGCTCGATCACCGCGCGCATGCCGGACTTGTCCGACTCGTCCTGGATGTGCGCGATGCCCTCGATCTTCTTCTCGTTGACGAGCTCGCCGACGCGCGCGAGCAGATTCTGCTTGTTGACCTGATAAGGCAGCTCGTCGATCACGATCGCCTGGCGGTTGCCTTTCTCGAGGTCCTCGAAGTGGGTGCGCGCGCGCATCAGCACGCGGCCGCGGCCGGTGCGGTAGGCTTCGCGCACGCCGGACACGCCGTAGATGATCCCCGCCGTCGGGAAGTCCGGCGCCGGCATGTGCTTGATCAGCTCGTCGATCGTGATCTCGGGCTTCTTCAAGAGCGCCTGGCAGGCGTCCACCACCTCGCCGAGGTTGTGCGGCGGGATATTGGTCGCCATGCCCACCGCAATCCCGGAGGACCCGTTGATGAGCAGATTCGGGACCTTGGTCGGCAGCGCGGAGGGCTCCTGCTCCTTGCCGTCGTAATTCGGGACGAAATCGACCGTTTCCTTCTCGATGTCGGCGAGTATCTCGGAAGCGATGCGGTCCAGGCGGCACTCGGTATACCGGTAGGCCGCGGCCGAGTCGCCGTCGATCGAGCCGAAGTTCCCCTGCCCGTCGATCAGCGGATAGCGCATGGAGAAGTCCTGCGCCATACGCACCAAGGCTTCGTAAGTAGCGGAGTCCCCATGCGGATGATATTTCCCCAGCACCTCGCCGACCACGCGGGCGCACTTCACGTAGGGACGGTTCCAGACGTTGTTCGACTCGTGCATCGCGAAGAGCACGCGCCGGTGCACCGGCTTCAGGCCGTCTCTCACGTCGGGCAGCGCGCGCCCCACGATCACGCTCATCGCGTAATCGAGGTAGGAGCGGCGCATCTCCTCTTCCAGGCTGACCGGAAGAGTTTCCTTGGCGAATTGATCCATGAGAGCGGGGTTTTTTTCGAGTCTGTTTGGAAACCGAGCGGGGCCTTCGAGAAGCTGAAATTTTATCAGCTTAGGACCTTTCGAACCACCTGATTCGCGGTCGCGATCGAGCGATTTTCACTCTGGAAATTTCCTTCCCGCTCGCTCATGTGGTGTATGATCCCCGGCGTCGAAGAAGTTGCGCGCACGACGCAAGCGCAGCGCATGTCCACGACCCGGAGGGCCCCTTGAACAAGCTGAAACTCGCAATCGGAAGCTCAGTCCTCTGCCTGCTCGCGTCCTGCGCCGCCGCCCCCGAACCCGCACCGCCGCCGCAGCCGGCGCCGCCGTCTCTGCCCACGCCTCCGCCCGCTCAAGCTCAGGTCGCGCCGCCGCCGCCGCCTCCGCCGGCTCCCGCGCCGGTCGCCGCGCCCAAGCGCTGCGACGCCGCGGTGACTTTCCAGAACGAGGAGGTTTTCCCTTTCATGCTGTCTTCGCTCACGCCCGCCGCCAAGGCGCGTCTGGATCGCGACGTGATCGCGAGGCTCGCGGGCTGCGCAAGCGTCGAGGCCGTCGTCATCGAAGGGCATACCGACCGGATGGGCAGCCACCCGTACAATCAGAAGCTCTCCGAGCGGCGCGCCGAGAGCGTCAAGGCCTACCTCGTCAGCAAAGGCACCGACGCGGACAAGATCGAGACGCTGGGCATGGGCAAGACCGTTCCGGCCAAGTTCTGTCCCGGCGTCCAGAAGCGCGCGGAGCTGATCGCCTGCCTCGCCCCGAATCGGCGCATCATCGTCTCGATCAAGGGCCCGGGAAGATAATTCGCATAGGATGAACCGAAGGGCCCCGCTGGAGAGCGGGGTTTTTTTTCAAAGAATGCAAGCCGTCGATCTCCTCGTCAGCGCGCGCTGGGTGATCCCGGTCGAGCCCGCAGGGGCCGTCCTCGACTATCACAGCGTCGCGGTCGCCGGAGGGCGCATCGCCGCGGTGCTCCCTACGGCTGAGGCCCAGCAGCGCTTCGCGGCGCGCGAGCACTTGCGCCTGGACAGGCATGCGCTGATTCCGGGCCTGGTGAACCTGCACACCCACGCGGCGATGACGCTGCTGCGCGGGCTCGCCGACGACCTCCCCCTGATGGCCTGGCTGCGCAATCACATCTGGCCCGCCGAAGCGAAGCACGTGTCGCCCGAATTCGTATACGACGGCACGCTGCTCGCCTGCGCCGAAATGCTGCGCGGCGGCGTGACCTGCTTCAACGAGATGTATTTCTTCCCCGAGGCCGCGGCGCGCGCGGCGCTCGACTCGGGAATGCGCGCCGCCCTGGGCATCATCGCTTTCGAGTTTCCCACGGCCTACGCGGCCGACGCCGACGACTACATCGCCAAGGGGCTCGCGGCGCGCGACGCGTTGAGGGAGGAGCCGCTCCTTTCCTTCTGCATGGCCCCGCACGCGCCGTATACGGTCAGCGACAGGACTTTTGCGAGAGTCGTCACCATCGCCGAGGAGCTCGACCTTCCCATCCACACCCACCTGCACGAGACGAGAGCAGAGATCGAGGAGAGCCTAGCCAAGTACAAGGCGCGGCCCCTTGCGCGCCTGCGCGCGCTGGGCATGCTCTCACCGCGCCTGATCGCGGTGCACGCGGTGCACGTCACGGACGAGGAGATCGCGATGCTCGCGCACTACGGCGTCTCGGTCGCGCATTGCCCCTCCTCGAACTTGAAGCTCGCGAGCGGTTTCGCGCCCGTTGCGGCGATGTTGAAGAGCGGCATCAACGTCGGCATCGGCACCGACGGCGCGGCGAGCAATAACCGCCTCGACCTGTTCCAGGAAATGCGCAGCGCCGCGCTTCTCGCCAAGGCGGTTGGGAACGACGCCGAGGCGATGCCCGCGCATCGCGCGCTCGCCGCGGCCACGCTGCACGGCGCGCGCGCTCTCGGCCTGGACGCGTCGATCGGCTCGCTCGTGCCCGGCAAGTTCGCCGACCTGTGCGCGGTCGCCTTCGACGAACCGGAGCTCGCCCCCTGCTACGACCCGGTCTCGCATCTGGTGTACGCGGCGGGGCGGGAGCACGTGTCGCATGTGTGGGTCGCCGGTGAACCCCGGGTCCGGGAGAGACAGCTCGCCGGATTCGAGAATCGCAGCTTGAATAATCGTGCCCTTGTGTGGCAGAATAAGTTAGCAGGAGAAACAAAAGCTTAAGGCGGGCGTTTTGCAGACTTCAAGGCATATCCAAGCTGCTCGAGCCGCGGCTCGAGCCCCAACCTACGAGAGGAAAGCATGAACAAAAGACTGAGCACCGCGCTATCGGCGATCGTCCTGCTCGCGTTCGCAGGCTGTGCAGCCACGCCGGAACCGGCACCCGCGCCGCCTCCGGCACCCGCCCCGCAAGCTCCGCCGCCCCCGCCGCCTCCTGCCCCGCCGAAGGCGGTTCCAAAGGCGGAGAAGGTCACCACGGCGTCGACGGTCAATTTCGATTTCGACCGGTACGTGATACGACCCGATGCGAGGTCCAAGCTCGACGATCTCGTCACCAAACTGCGCGACGTCAACCTCGAAGTGGTCATCGCGGTCGGGCACGCCGATCGCATCGGCAGCGACGCCTACAACATGAAGCTGTCGGTGCGCCGCGCCGACTCGGTGAAGGCCT
>VBCH01000184.1 GCA_005884455.1 Betaproteobacteria bacterium | reverse complement strand
GGCGAAATGCGGCGGCGCAACGGCGCCTATTACTGGGAGCTCTATCACGAGTCCGCCAATCCCGCGCAATTCGTGGAGATATTCATGGACGAATCGTGGATCGAGCACCTGCGGCAACACGAGCGCGTCAGCGTCGCCGACCGGGAGATTCAACGGCGGGCGAAGCAGTACCTGATTGCGGGGTACGAGGTGAAATCGAAACACTGGCTCGCGGATCGCGAATCGTAGGAGAAGCGTGGGCTCGCAACGACGGATCGCTGCGTGGGCCCTCGCGCTCGTCCTCGCCGGGCACTGCGCGTTCGCTCGCGCTCAGAGCCCGGACCCCACCAAGGCCGGGCGGCCGACGCAGGGCGTGAGCGCGAGCGCGACCTACGACGGCGAGACGGTCTCCGATCTGTCGGGGGGCGCGAAGCGCGGCTCGACCTACCACGGCAGCTTGCAGCTCCAGGCCGCGTTCGACTTCGAACGCCTGTTCGGCTGGGCGGACACCACCGGCTTCCTCTACGGCACGGGGCTCCACGGCGGCCAGCCCGATGACTTCGTCGGCGGCGCACAGGGCGTGAGCAGTATCACCGGGCCACGGGGCGCGCGGCTCGACGAAGCGTGGCTCCAGCGAAATTTCTCCGGTAACCGCGTCTCTCTGCTCGGCGGCCGCTACGACCTGAACGCCGAGTTCTACCGGCTGCACTCGGCCGCGCTGTTCCTGAACAGCTCCTTCGGCATGGGGCCGGAATTCTCGCAGAGCGGTCCCGCGGGTCCGTCGGTTTTTCCGAGCACCGCGCTCGCCGCGCGCGTCCAATACAAGGCGACACCCGAGCTGGTGCTCCGGGCCGCGCTGCTGAACGCCATGCCGTACAACCGCGCCGGGGAGAGCGCCGCGACGCGCGACGGCAACGGTGTGCTCATCGTCTCTGAAGCCGCGTATCTCGAGCGGCCGGGAAACGCGGAGCCGAGGAACCGGAGGCTGCGCACCGGGCGCTTCTCGGAGCTGCCGCCTTACGACGACAAGTACGCGATCGGCCTCTGGCACTACACGGCGACCTTCGAAGACCTGAGCGCGACGGCGACGAGCGGCGAGCCCGTTCAGCATCGCGGCTCGAGCGGCGGATATCTGCTCGTCGACCGCCTGCTGACGCGCTCGCCCGATCCATCCGGCCCGCGGATCGCGGCCTTCCTCCAGCTCGGCATCGGCGACGCGCGCGTGAACCGCTTCGGCTCCTATGCCGGCGCTGGGCTGGTCGTCTCCGGTCTGATTCCCGGCCGGCACGACGAGCTGGGCATCGCCGTCGCGTCGGCACGCAACGGCTCGCACTACCTGGAGCAGCAGGAGCAGCTCGGCGCGCCGGCGCAAAAATCGGAAACCGTGGTCGAGCTGAGTTATCTCGCCCAGATCTCGAAGTCGGTCGCCGTGCAGCCGGATCTGCAATATGTCGTTCATCCGAACACGGATCCGGCGATCAGCAACGCGCTCGCGTTCCTGCTTCGGTTCGAGGTGTCGTTCTAGGGCCGATACATCACAGAACCCCGGACCACTCCACGGCGCCGGAACATTACAAAAATGTAATTTCCCGGTCAGCTATCCGTCCGTGGCTGGGTTCTAAAGTGGCGGCACATACAGGGCGCCGGCAACCCAGGCGCTCTGGATGCCCCTCAACTTGATGAATTGGAGAAATGCCATGAAGACGCTAGTAAAAGCCGTTGCCGTACTCGCGCTGTCCGCGGCGAGCCTGTCTGCCGCTGCCCTGACCAATGCCGACCGCTATGGCGAGGCCGCAACCCCCGCCGCAGCCGAACGCACCATTGTCATCGGCGCGAACACCCGCTTCGTGAACGTGAACCACGGTGAAATCGTGAAGTTCGTGGCGAACGGCCAGGAATTCGCCTGGGACTTCGACGGCGTGCCGCAAGCCTTCGATCTGAAGCAAGTCGCCCCGCAGGGCGCCATCGACCACAGCGTGCGCGTCTATATCGCGACAACGTTGAACGACGGCGGCTTCGGCGACTAATCGCGACGGTCTCTGTGGAGTAGAATGAAAAGGCGCCGAAGTCCCGGCGCCTTTTTCTTTCTTTTCTTTCGCTGACCATGCGCATCCTGATCGTCGAAGACGAGCCCAAGGCGGCAGCCTACGCGAAAAAGGGGCTGACCGAGCACGGCTTCGTCGTCGATATCGCCGCGAACGGGGTCGACGGCCGGCATCTGGCGTTGTCCTCGGACTACGACCTGGTCATTCTCGACATCATGCTCCCCGGCGCCGACGGCTGGGCGGTGCTGCGCGAGATCCGCGAAAAGAAGCAGACCCCGGTCCTGTTCCTGACGGCGCGCGACGACGTCGCCGACCGGGTCAGGGGCCTTGAACTCGGCGCGGACGACTACCTGGTCAAGCCCTTCGCGTTCTCCGAGCTGCTCGCGCGCGTGCGCTCGGTGCTGCGTCGCGGAGCGAAGCAGGCCAGCGAGAGCCTGAGGATCGGCGACCTGGAGATCGAGCCGCGCAGGCGCAGGGTTTCCCGGGGCGAAAAGAAGATCGATCTCACCGCGAAAGAATTCGCGCTGCTCGACTATCTGGTCCGCAATGCCGGGGAGGTGCTCTCCCGGACGCTCATCGCCGAGCATGTCTGGGACATGAACTTCGACAGCGACACCAACGTGGTCGACGTGGCGATGCGGCGCCTCCGCGCCAAGGTCGACGATCCGTTCGAGGTGAAGCTCATCCGCACCATCCGCGGCGTGGGATACGTGCTCGAGGAGCCTCTCGCGTGACAACCTGGCTCGGGCGGCTCTTTCAGAAACACGGCGGGCGGCGCAAATCGCTCACTTGGCAGATCAGCTTTTTGTTCGCGCTCATCTCATTCCTGGTCATCGGGGCGATGGGATTCAGCATCGACCGCATGCTTGCGGGCGAGCTGCTCGAGGCGAACGACGTCCTCCTGCTCGGCAACATGAGCCTGCTCCGCGGCAGGCTGGCGCGTCTTTCGCCTTCGGAGACGGTCCTTACCAGTCCCCGGTTCATCGATGAGACCGGAATGGGTTACCGGAAGCTCGCCGTTGCGGTGCTCGACGAGGACCGCCGTATTCTCAGGGCTTCGAGCGAGTTCAATATCCCCGTTTCGGCGCTGCCCGAGAAGGCGATCCCCATCGAAGCAATTCCAGACCGCGCGGACACCGGGTCGGAACGCGAGCTGCGCGCGCGCTTCGGGGACTTAAGCCGGCAGTGGACCGCGCCCGACGGGCGCTGGTACCAAGTCCTGCTCGCGCGCCTGCCGATCGCTTCCACCGCGAGCGGTCAACCGCTCGCCGCGCTGATCGCGCTCTCGTACGACCGCTCGCTGCCGAGGGAATTGCTCGCGCGCTATCGCAAGGGGCTGCTCGAGACCCTGGTGGCGAGCGTGCTGGCGGCGGCTGCGCTCGGCATCTGGGCTGCGCGCGTGGTGCTGAAGCGAGTCCGGCGCATCGCCGCCACCGCCGGCCGCATCAGCGCGCACGCGCTGAACGAGCGGCTCTCGCTCGATGATACGCCGGAAGAGTTCATCGAATCGACGCTCGCGTTCAACAACATGCTCGACCGTCTGCAGGATTCGTTCAGGCGCCTCTCGGAATTCTCCTCGGACCTCGCGCACGACCTGCGCACACCGATCAACAATCTGCTGGGCGAGGCGCAGGTGGCGCTGTCGCGCCCGCGGGAGGCGGCCGAGTACCGCGCGGTGCTGGAATCCGCCGTCGAGGAATACGAGCGGCTCTCGCGGATGATCGAGAACATGCTCTTTCTCGCCCGTGCCGACAACGCTCAGGCGCGCGCCGCGCCGCAGTGGATAGACCTGCGCGAGGCGCTGGGAAAGATCCTTTCCTACTACGAGCTGCTCGCGGAAGAGCGCAACGTCCGCCTCGCGCTCGAAGTGCGCTCCGAGCGGGGCGGGAAGCCGCGCGCCTGGGCGGACGAGCTGATGCTCAACCGGGCGGTGGGCAATCTCCTGTCCAACGCGTTGCGCCACGGCCGCACGGACTGCACGGTCACCGTCAGGGCGGTGGCGCGCGGCGACGGATCGGCCGAGGTCGAGGTGGCCAACCCCGGCTCGGGGATCGCGGCGGAGCACCTGCCGCGCATCTTCGACCGCTTCTACCGGCCTTGCAGCTCGCGCGAGGAGTCCTCGGCGGGCTCGGGCCTGGGCCTCGCCATCGTCAAGTCGATCGCCGAGCTGCACGGCGGCAGGGTCGGCGTAAGAAGCGAGCCGGGGCTGCTGACGACTTTCACCCTCAGCTTTCCCGCGGCCGACCACGCCTAGCTCCGGCGCCGAGAGATCCGGAAAGAGACTACTCGCGAAGCTGGTTGCGCTGCCGGTAGGCTTCGTCCAGCCGGGCGCGCGCCGCATCGACTTCGGCGGCCAGGGCGCGCTGCCGCTCGAAGTAGTCCGGCGTCAGGCGGCTGCGCCCGCCGACCTTGCCCAGGCGATCGCCCGGTAACGGTTCCACGCCTGCTTGCTGGCGCTCTTCGGCGTCCTTGAGCGCCTGTTCCGCCGCCTTGATGTCAGCGTCGGCCGCGTCGAGCGCCGAGATACGCCGCTCCGTACGCCTGCTGATATCGGCGCTGCCCGGTGCGGCATCGCCGCGCGCGCCGCCCCGCGGCGGCAAGGGCACCAGCTCGAAGCGGCCGATCAGCTTCGCCCCACGCAGGGGCACGTCCGAGTAGACGACTTTGCCGTCGGGGCGCTGATACTTGTATACGGTGTCCGCGACGGCAAGCACCGGCGCTAGCGCAAAGGCGAGCGCGACTATGCCTTTGATCGTGGTCATGAAATATTCAGCGAAGCCATTTACCTATTTTATCCTCGATGGCATCAGGAGTTTTCAAATCCCGGCGCTTTGGCAGTGCGGCGGATGGTAGAATTTTTGCATCTCGCAAGCTGCCTTGATATGCCGAACCCCGCCTTCGTCCACCTTCGGCTTCACAGCGAGTTCTCCATCACCGACGGGATCGTGCGCATCGACGAAGCCGTCGCGCGGGCCGCCGCGGACGGCATGCCGGCCCTGGCGATCACCGACCTCGCCAACGTCTTCGGCATGGTCAAGTTCTACAAGGCCGCGCGCGCGGCGGGCGTGAAGCCCATCGTCGGCTGCGATGTCTGGATCAGCAACGAGTCCGAGCGCGACAAGCCGCACCGGCTGCTGCTGCTCGTGCAGTCGCGCGCGGGCTATCTCAGGTTGTCCGAACTCCTGACGCGCGCCTGGCTCGAGAACCAATACCGGGGCCGCGCCGAGCTGCGCAAGGCCTGGTTCGGCGAAGGCACCGAGGGCCTGATCGCGCTCTCCGGTGCGATGCAGGGCGATGTCGCTGCCGCTCTCCTGCAGGATCACCGGGAGCCTGCGAAACGACTCGCAATGGAATGGGCGCGGCTCTTTCCCGGGCGATTCTATCTTGAGCTGCAGCGCGCCGGCGCGCCGCACGCGGAGAGCTACGTCGAAGCTGCAGTGCGACTCGCAGGAAGCTCCTCCCTTCCAGTGGTCGCGACCCACCCGGTGCAGTTCCTGAAGCCTGCGGATTTCACCGCGCACGAAGCGCGCGTGTGCATCGCCGAGGGCCAGGTGCTCGGCGACCAGCGCCGCCCTCGGCCCTTCACGCCGGGGAGTTACTTTCTGTCTCAGGCGGAAATGGCGAAGCTCTTCGCCGATCTGCCCGAGGCTCTCGCCAACTCCGTCGAGATCGCGCGCCGCTGCAATCTCGCGCTCGAGCTGGGGAAGCCAAGGTTGCCGGTTTTCCCAACCCCGCCGGGCGTGTCACGCGAGGAATATCTTCGTCAGCAGGCCCAAGATGGGCTAGAGCGCCGGCTCGCTGCGAACTATGGAGACAGGGCGGACGAGAAGTGGAAGGAGAAATACAAGCTTCGCCTCGAAGTTGAGCTACGAACCATCATCCAGATGGGATTCGCCGGCTACTTCCTCATCGTCGCCGACTTCATCAACTGGGCGAAATCGAACGGCGTGCCGGTCGGCCCGGGACGCGGCTCGGGCGCCGGGTCGCTCGTCGCATACTCGCTCGGCATCACCGACCTGGACCCCTTGCGCTACGACCTCCTGTTCGAGCGCTTCCTGAATCCGGAGCGCGTATCGATGCCCGACTTCGACATCGATTTCTGCGAGCGCGGGCGCGACCGGGTGATCGAGTACGTGAAGCAGAAGTACGGCGCGCAATCGGTCTCGCAGATCGCGACCTTCGGCACGATGGCGGCGCGCGCCGTGGTGCGCGACGTGGGGCGCGTCATGGAATGGAGCTACACGCGCACCGATGAGCTCGCCAAGCTTATTCCCTTCCAGCCCGGCAAGCGCATCACCTTGCAGGATGCGCGCGAGATGGAGCCGCGCCTGGCGCAGCGCGAGAAGACCGAGGAGGAGACGCGCGAGCTGCTCGCGCTCGCCGGGCAGCTCGAAGGTCTCGCGCGCAACGTCGGCATGCACGCGGGGGGCGTGCTGATCGCCCCGGGCAAGCTCACCGATTTCTGCCCTCTCTACGCGGCCCAAGGAACCGAGAGCACGATCTCGCAGTTCGACATGAAGGACGTCGAGCGCGTCGGCCTGGTGAAGTTCGACTTCCTCGGCCTCACCACGCTCACCGTCCTCGACTGGGCGGTGCAGTCGATCCGCGCAATGGGGGAGCCCGACTTCGCGCTCGAGAAGATCCCGCTCGACGATCCCGACGCCTACGCGGTGTTCGCGCACGCCAACACCACCGCGATTTTCCAGTTCGAATCGCGCGGCATGCGCGATCTCGTCAAGCGCGCGCGGCCCGACCGCTTCGAGGACATTATCGCGCTGGTCGCCTTGTACCGGCCGGGTCCGATGGAGCTGATTCCCGAGTTCGTCGAGCGCAAGAACGGCAAGCGGGTCGAATACCTCGATCCGCGCCTGGAACCGATCCTTAAACCCACCTACGGGATCATGGTGTACCAGGAGCAGGTGATGCAGATCGCGCAAGTGATGGGAGGGTATTCGCTCGGCAGCGCTGACCTCCTGCGCCGCGCTATGGGGAAGAAGGACGCAAAGGAGATGGCGCAGCAGCGCGACGTGTTCGTCGCCGGCGCTGAGAAGAACCACCTGCCGCGCGCCAAGGCGATCCTTCTTTTCGACCTGATGGAGAAGTTCGCGGGCTACGGATTCAACAAGTCGCACGCGGCCGCGTACGCGCTCATCGCCTATCAAACCGCGTATCTCAAGGCGCACGCCCCGTCCGCGTTCATGGCGGCCAACCTCTCCGCGGTGATGGACGACACCGACAAAGTGCACCAGTTCTACGAGGACTCCGTCGCCAACGGGCTGAAAGTGCTCGCGCCCGACGTCAACTCGGGCGGGTACCGCTTCCTTCCCGTGGACGCAAGCACGATCCGCTACGGCCTCGGGGCCGTGAAAGGCACCGGCGAATCGGCGATCGCCGCGATCCTCGCGGCGCGGAAGGACGGTCCGTTCCGGGACCTGTTCGATTTTTGCGAGCGCGTGGACAAGCGCGCCGTCAACCGGCGCGTGGTCGAGGCGCTGGTGCGCGCCGGCGCCTTCGACTGTCTGAACGCGAATGACCACGCCCAGCGCGCGAGCCTGCTCGCCTCGGTGGGGATCGCGCTCGAGGCGGCCGAGCAGAGCGAGCGCAACGCGAAGCAGGTGAGCCTCTTCGGCGCGGGCGAGGGCGGTTCGCAGGAGAAGCCGGCGCTCGTCTCTGCGCCGCCGTGGGAAGAGGCGCAGCGCCTGCGCGAGGAAAGGGCGGCCCTCGGCTTCTATCTATCGGGGCACCCTTTCACCGCGTACCGCGCAGAGATCGGGCGCTTCGTCCGCACGAACCTGCGCGGCCTGGCGGCCTCGGCGGAGGGCGAGGGCGGAACGCGCACGCAGCTGATCGCGGGGGTGGTCGAATCGCTAAGGGTTCAAAGGACGCAGGGCGGCCGCATGGTGGTCCTCAACCTGTCGGACGGCACCGCGACCCAGGAGGTCACTGTATACAACGAGGTGTTCGATCAGGTCCGCGATACTGTCAAGGAGGACGCGGTCGTGGTGATCGAAGCCAAGGTGAGGAACGTGCGCCGCTCCGTGGGCGAGGAGGGCGAGGCCCAGTTCATGCGCGTCGCCGCCGAGCGGATCTACGACGTCGCCGGCGCGCGCAGCCGCTTTGCGCGTGCGGTGCGCCTCTCGATGAACGGGGAAGCCTCGCAGACCGGGGCGGCGGCGTCTGCGAAGTTAAAAAGCTTGCTGGAGCCTTATCGCCCCGGGACGTGCCCGGTGGCGGTGTGCTACCGCAACGGCGGAGCGAGCGTCGAGATGCAGCTCGGCGACAGCTGGCGCGTCAACCTGACCGACGCCCTGATGAAGTCGCTGAACGAGTGGTTGAAGCCGGAGAACGTCGAGGTCTTGTATCCGTAGGCGGGGGTT
>VBCH01000183.1 GCA_005884455.1 Betaproteobacteria bacterium | reverse complement strand
AATCAACGCGTTGGGGTACTGTATGCATGTCCAGTATTAATTTTGTGCCGTGATTTCGTGCCTATTAGCACGAGATAGGCGCCCGGGAGGTGAAAAATGACCGACGAATCAAGGGAATCTACGACCGCGGCGCCGCCCGAGGGTATCGAGCCGCGAAAGCCCCGGCTGCTGGAGCAGGTGCACGAGGCGATCCGGCGACGGTATTTTAGCCGGCGCACGGAGGAGGCGTACGTGCACTGGATCAGGCGCTTCATCTTTTTCTCTGAGCGCCGACATCCGGCGTCGCTGGGCGAGGCGGAGGTGACGGCGTTTCTGAATCATCTCGCTGCGGAGCGCAGGGTCGCCGCTTCGACGCAGAATCAGGCGCTCTCGGCACTCCTGTTCCTGTACAAGGAGGTACTTGGTCGCGAGTTGCCTTGGCTCGACGGGCTACAGCGCGCCACGCGTCCGCCGCGCCTGCCGGTGGTGTTGACGCACGGGGAAGTGGAGCGGCTGCTCGCCGAGCTGCAGGGGGTGCGCTGGCTGATCGCGAGCCTGCTCTACGGCGCGGGCCTGCGCGTCATGGAGTGCCTGCGCCTGCGGGTGAAAGACGTCGATCTCGGTTACCGGCAGATCCTGGTGCGTGACGGCAAAGGCGAGAAGGACCGCGTGACGATGATGCCGGAGAAGCTCGCGGCGCCGCTCGCCGCGCATCTCGCGCGGGTGAAGTCGCTGCACGCGCGCGATCTCGAAGCAGGATATGGGGAGGTGAGCCTGCCTTACGCGCTTGCGCGCAAGTATCCGCGCGCGGGCAGCGAGTGGCTCTGGCAGTACGTGTTTCCGGCCAATCACCGCTCCGCCGATCCGGAGGACCGCGTGATACGCCGCCATCATCTCTACGACTCGGTGCCGCAGCGCGCGATCCGCGAGGCGGCGCACGCCGCGGGCATCACCAAGCGCGTGAGCTGCCACACGCTGCGCCACTCCTTCGCCACGCATCTGCTCGAATCCGGCTACGACATCCGCACGGTGCAGGAGCTGCTCGGGCACTCCGACGTGTCGACCACGATGATCTATACGCACGTCCTGAACAAGGGCGGGTGCGGAGTGAAAAGCCCGCTCGACCGTCTCGAACAGCCGATCGCGGCGTATCGGTGCGCGGCGGCGCAGGTTGCGAGCTCGATCTAGCCTGACCTGGGGTATATTGGGCTTGCCGTCATGCTCCCCCAAGACTTCCATCCTGTCCTCCAGCGCTGGTGGGAAGCGCATTTCCGCGAGCCCGGCAGCGGGCGGGTCTTGCCCCCCACCAGTTGCCGGACGAGGTGCGCGTCATCTACGTCTCGCCGCTCAAGGCGCTCTCCGCCGACATCCACAAGAACCTCGCCGAGCCGCGGCGCGAGATGCGGCGCATCGCCGAGGAGATGGGCTCGCCGCCCGTGGGGATTACCGCCGCGGTGAGGAGCGGGGACACGCCTCAAGGCGAGCGCGCGGCGATGCTGCGCTCACCGCCCCACATCCTGGTGACGACGCCCGAGTCGCTGTATCTGCTCCTCACTGCCGAGCGCTCGCGCGAGATGCTGAGGACCGCGCGCGTGGTCATCGTCGACGAAATCCACGCGGTGCTCGAGTCGCGGCGCGGCGCCCACCTCGCGCTGTCGCTGGAGCGCCTCGACCACGTGTGCGGGCGTCGCCTGCAGCGCGTCGGCCTGTCGGCGACGCAGAAGCCGATCGAGGAGGTCGCGCGCTTCCTGGTCGGTCCGGACAAATCGGACTGCGCGATCATCGACCGCGGTCACAAGCGCAGGATCGACCTCGAGATCGAGGTGCCCGGCTCGCCGCTCGAGGCGGTGATGTCGGGGGAAGTCTGGGAGGAGACCTACAAGCGCCTGGTCGAGCTGATCGGGTCGCACCGCACCACGCTGATTTTCGTGAACACGCGCCGGCTCTCCGAGCGCATGGCATTCCAGTTGAGCGAGCGCCTCGGCGCCGAGCACGTCGCCGCGCACCACGGCAGCCTCGCCAAGGACGTGCGCCTGGAAGCGGAGGCGAAGCTGCGCGAAGGCCGGTTGAAGGTGCTGGTCGCCACCGCGTCGCTCGAGCTCGGCATCGACATCGGCCACGTCGATCTCGTCTGCCAGATCTCCTCGCCGCATCGCATCGCGACGCTCCTTCAGCGCGTCGGCCGCTCGGGCCACACGGTGAGCGGACTGCCCAAGGGTCGCGTGTTCCCGCTCACGCGCGACGACCTGATCGAATGCGCCGCGATGGTGCGCGCGGTGAAGGACGGCGAGCTCGACCGCGTGCTCATCCCGGACAAGCCGCTCGACGTGCTCGCGCAGCAGGTCGTCGCGGAAGCCGCCGCCGAGGAATGGGACGAGGAGGCGCTGTTCGAGCTCGTCCGCGGCGCCTATCCGTACCACGACCTGGGAAAGGCCGAGTTCGACGAGGTCGTCGCGATGCTCGCTCACGGCTACGCCACCAAGCGCGGCCAGCGCGCGGCGCTCGTTCACTACGACGCCGTGCACCGCAAGCTCCGCGAGCGGCGCGGCTCGCGCATGGTCGCCATCATGTCGGGGGGCGCTATCCCCGAGGTGTTCGACTACCGCGTTCGCCTGGAACCCGAAGGCAGCTTCATCGGCACGCTGAACGAGGACTTCGCGATCGAATCGCTGCCGGGCGACATCTTCCAGCTCGGCAACACGTCCTGGCGCATCCTGCAGATCGGCAACGGCGTGGTGCGCGTCGCCGACGCGCAAGGGCAGCCGCCCTCGATGCCGTTCTGGCTGGGCGAGGCGCCTTCGCGCAGCGATGAGATGAGCGCGGCGGTGTCTAAGCTGCGCGCCGCCGCCGATGCCAGGCTCCCTCGGCCCGATCAGCCGCGCAGGTCCGACGAACTCGACGCCGCGGTCGCATGGCTAGCGCAGGACTACGCGCTCCCGCGTTCCGCGGCCGAGCAGATCGCAGCCTATCTCGCGGAGGGCAAGCGGGCCCTGGGCGTCGTGCCGACCGCCGACACTCTTGTCCTCGAGCGCTTCTTCGACGAAGCGGGCGGCATGCAGCTCGTGCTGCACGCGCCGCTGGGCAGCCGCATCAACAAGGCCTGGGGCCTCGCGCTCAGGAAGAAATTCTGCCAGAGCTTCAACTTCGAGCTGCAGGCGGCGGCGAGCGAGGAGGCGCTCGTCCTCTCGCTCGGGCCGATGCATTCCTTCGCGCTCGAGGAGGTGTTCCGCTACCTGAATCCCAAGACCGTGCGCGAGACGCTGGTGCAGGCGGTGCTCGACTCTCCGATCTTCGAAACGCGCTGGCGCTGGACGACTACGCTCGCGCTCGCCGTCCCGCGCAGCAGGAACGGCGCCAAGCTGCCCGCCCAGATCCAGCGCATGATCGCCGACGAGCTGCTCGCCGCGATCTTCCCGGATGCTGCGGCGTGCCTGGACAATATCCAGGGCGCGCGCGCGCTCCCCCAACATCCGCTCGTCGACCAGGCGATCCGCGACTGCCTCGAGCAGGCGATGGACCTGCCGCAGCTCGAGCGCACGCTCGAGCGCGTGTTCGCGGGCGAGATCCGGTGCGTCGCCAAGGACACCCCCGAGCCCTCGGTGTTCTGCAACGAGATCCTGAATTCCGCGGTCTACACGTTTCTGGACGACGCGCCGCTCGAGGAGCGGCGCACCCGCGCCGTCTACACGCGGCGCACGACCGAGCCGAGGAGCGCCGACGACCTGGGCGCGCTCGACCCCGCCGCGATCGAGCGCGTGCGTGAGGAAGCCTGGCCCGCGGCGAATACCGCCGACGAGCTGCACGATGCCCTGCTGCTCTCCGGTTTCATTCGGACGGAGGAGGCGTCGCCCGGCTGGCGCGCGCTCTTCGATGGGCTGGTCGCGGCGGGGCGCAGCTGCGACGCCGGCGCTTATTGGATCTCGGTCGAGCGCTTCGACGAGCTCGCCGCCGTCGTTCCCCAGGCCACGATACCGGCGATCCCGGAGCGCCTGCGCAAGGCCTGGACGCGCGAGGATGCGGCGCGGGAGCTCGTCCGCGGGCGAACGGAAGTCCTGGGACCGGTGACCGCGCACGGGCTTGCCGATTCGCTCGGACTTCGCGAAACCGCCCTCATCGACGGCGCGCTGCTTGCGCTGGAAAACCAGGGAAAGCTGCTGCGGGGCCGGTTCACCTCTGGCGCCACGGAGCTCGAATGGTGCGACCGCAGGCTGCTTGCGCGCATTCACCGCTACACGCTGAACCGGCTGCGCGCCGAGATCGAGCCGGTCAGCGCCGCCGATTTCATGCGGTTCCTCCTGCATTGGCAGCACGTCGCGGGCGAGCAGCGGCTGAAGGGTCCCGAAGGACTCGCAGCTGTGGTCGAGCAGCTCGACGGCTACGAAGTTGCTGCCGGCGCCTGGGAGAACGAAGTGCTCGCCGCCCGGGTCGCGGACTACGAGCCCGACTTCATCGACAGGCTTTGCCTTTCAGGGCGGGTAGCCTGGGGGCGGTTGTCTCCCGCGAACGGCTCGGGAAAGGCCCCGCTGCGCAGCTCGCCGATCGCCCTGATGCTGCGCGAGCACGCGGGGCTGTGGCGGGCCGCCGCCGAGCCGGAGGCGGGCGAGCTCGGCTCGGAGGCCGGGGCCGTATACGCGGCGCTGCGCTCGCGGGGCGCATCGTTCTTCCATGAGATCGTGTCCGCCACGGGGCAGCTGCGCACGCAGGCCGAGCGCTCGCTCGGCGAGCTCGCGGGCCTGGGTCTCGTTACGGCGGACAGCTTCGGGGGCTTGCGCGCGCTGCTTGCGCCCTCCGAGAAGCACAAGCGGCGCTCGCGCCGCCGGCGGACTGCCTACGAGGTGGACACCGCCGGACGCTGGGCGCTGCTCAAGGGCGACGCCGCGGCCGACGACGGCAAGCGTGTCGAGGAGATTGCGCGCGCCCTGTTGCGCCGCTACGGAGTGGTTTTCCGCGCCTTGCTCGCGCGCGAGTCGCGCCTTCCGACCTGGCGCGAGCTCGCTGCGGTATACCGGCGGCTGGAAGCGCGCGGCGAGATCCGCGGCGGGCGCTTCGTCTCGGGCTTCGGGGGCGAGCAGTTCGCGCTCTCCGATGCGGTCGGGAGGTTGCGCGCGGTGAGGAAGCTCGACAAGAGCGGCGAGCTCGTCGCGCTCTCCGGCGCCGATCCGCTCAATCTCGTCGGCATCGTCACCCCGGAGGCGCGCGTCGGCGCGATCACTCCGAACCGGGTGCTCTATCGCGACGGCCTCGCGATCGCCGCGCTCGAAGGCGGCGAGCTGCGCCGCCTTGCGCCCTCCGAATTCGACGACGATACCCTGAAGACGCTCTTCTGGCGCCGCTCGAGCGCGCTCGGCTTCGCGCCGAGGAGGCTCTCCGAAGCGAGCCGCAAGCGGCTGCTCGAGCACAAAGTACGCGTGCCGCTGCCGGGTTGAGCGGGTTCCTTGCCTCGGCGCAGCACTCTTCCCCTCGGCGCTTTCCTTCGATAGTTTCCGGCGTCCAGAGCTGTACGACGGCGCCGCAAGGGACCCCTGAGTGCCGCGCCGAAGCAGCGTGAAACTCCGGAAAGCGCGGGGCGTTGGGGGTAACGGGGGAAGAGGGCTCTCCCTCTTCCCCTGTTCGTGACTTACAGAACGCGCAGAGCTTTATGGGCGATATGCTGGGCTTCAGCCCAGCATATCTGCCCATATGTTCTGCGCCCACGCCCAGCCGTAGCCGCCCTCGATCTCGCTGCGGGCGGAGGAGACGCCGCTTGCTCCCGGCACCACAGTCAAGGTCTTTTGCGCAGGATCGTAGCGGTGCACCGAGGCGACGTGGATGACTTCCTTGTCGGAAACGAAGCTGTAGCAGGTGTTGGCGATGACCGGCTGGGGATTTGGCTGGCGGCCGTTCATCAGCTCGATGATCGCGGCCGCGGCGAGCTTGCCGTGGTTGTTCGCCATGTGGCCCGACTTGGGCATCGCCGGCGCCGAAAGCGTGGCATCGCCGAGCACGTGGATGCCCTTGTGCACGGTGGATTCCATGCTGAGCCAGTCCACCCCGCACCAGCGCGTGTTCGGGGTGAGGAGCCCTGCGGTGCGCGCGATGTCTCCGGCGCGCATGGGCGGAAGCACGTTGAGCACGTCGCCCTTGATCGTGTCGAAATCGGTCTTCACCGTCTTCGCGCGCGCGTCCACCGCTTTGATTTCGTTGTTGCCGCGGTACTCGATCGTGCCCTTGTAGAGATCGTTCCATGCGGCCTTGAAAAGCGCGGGCTTCGAGACGATGTCCTCGTTGGCGTCGAGGACGATCACCTTGGAGCGCGGCTTCGCCTTCCTGAGGTAGTACGCAATCTGGCAGGCGCGCTCGTAGGGCCCCGGCGGGCAGCGGAAGGGCGACCGGGGGACCCCGATGACGCAGACGCCGCCGTCGGGCATCGCCTCGAGCTGCTGTCGCAGCGCGACCGTCTCCGGCCCGGCTTTCCACGCGTGCAGGATGGTCTTCTGCGCCTCGGCGTCGTAGCCTTCGATCGCCTCGTGCATCAAATCCACGGCCGGAGAGACGATCAGCCTGTCGTAGGGCAGATCCTCGATGCGCTTGAGGGACACCCGCTTCTTCTCGACGTTGATGGCGGTGGCTTCGTCACGCAATACCTGCACGCCGTATTCGCGCAGCTTCGCATAGCTGCGCGTGATGTCGGCGAGGGTCTTGGTTCCTCCGAGCACCAGGTTCGAAGTCGGGCAGGAGATAAACTCGGCGTTGCGCTCGATCAGGAACACCTCGATCGTACCTGTGCTCCACATCCGCAGGTACTTCGCGGCCGTCGCGCCGCCGAAACCGCCGCCGATGACGATGACGCGGCCGATGGGCCTGGACGGGGCGGTGGGCTCCATCGCGCAGCCGGGCAGCAGGGACGCCGCGGCCAAGGCGCCCGAAGTCTTCAGGAATTCGCGTCGGGCAAGTCGATTCATGGCCGCCTCCTATCTCGCCTTTTGCGCCGAGAAATACGCGGCGAGCGCCTCGATCTGCTCGTCGCTATAGCCCTTGGCGAGCTGGTGCATGACGGTCGCGGGACGCTTGCCCGTCTTGAAGTCCTGCATCTGCTGAACGAGATACGTACGCGGCTGGCCGGCCAGGCTGGGCATCCCCTGAAGGCTCACGCCGTTCGTCCCGTGGCAGTTGGCGCAGGCGGCGGCGAGATTGCGGCCGAGGTTGGGATCGGCGCCTTGCGCCAGGGCGGGCACGGCGAGAGCCGCGCCCGAGGCGAGCGCGGCTGCGAGGACGTTGCGGATCATGTCGGCCTCCTCGATGGCTTTTGTTTTCGTGTTTCGAGTGTCCTTCCGGCCCCGCGGACTGTCAAGGGGTGCGCCCGCAAAAAACAAAAGCCGCCCGCGGCGGCTTTTTGTTCGATGCATCGGAAAAGGCTCACGTTTCCGGAGCCACCTCCGGCACTTTTTCTTCGACGAACTTGAGCGTGATCTTGTCCGCCTCGTCGATGTCCACGGTGACCTTCCCGCCGTTGGCGAGCTTGCCGAAGAGCAGCTCGTCGGCGAGCGCGCGGCGAATCGTGTCCTGAATGAGCCTCGACATCGGGCGCGCTCCCATCAGCGGATCGAAGCCGTGCTTCGCGAGGTGCTCGCGCAGGGCGTCGGTGAAGACCGCATCGACCTTTTTCTCGTGCAGCTGGGCCTCGAGCTGCATCAGGAACTTGTCCACCACGCGCAGGATGATTTCGTGATCGAGCGACTTGAACGAGATGGTCGCGTCCAGCCTGTTCCGGAACTCCGGAGAAAACAGCCGCTTGATTTCGGCGCTCTCGTCGCCGGGCTCCTTCTTGGCGGTGAAGCCCATCACCGGGCGGTTGAGCGCCTCGGCTCCGGCGTTGGTCGTCATGACGATGATGATGTTCCTGAAATCTGCCTTCCTGCCGTTGTTGTCGGTGAGCGTGCCGTGGTCCATCACCTGAAGCAGGATGTTGAAGATGTCCGGGTGCGCCTTCTCGATCTCATCGAGGAGCAGCACCGCGTACGGCTTCTTGGTGATCGCTTCCGTCAGAAGGCCCCCTTGGTCGAAGCCGACGTAGCCCGGAGGGGCGCCGATAAGACGCGACACCGCGTGCCGCTCCATGTATTCGGACATGTCGAAGCGGTGCAATTCGATCCCCATGCAGTACGCGAGCTGGCGCGCGACCTCGGTCTTTCCGACACCTGTCGGACCCGAGAAGAGAAAGGCTCCGATCGGCTTCTGCGGATTGGCAAGGCCCGAGCGCGCGGTGCGGATCGCGGACACCAGCGCTTCGATGGCCTGGTCCTGCCCGAACACGACCGCTTTCAGGTCGCGGTCGAGGTTCTTGAGGGCGGCGCGGTCGTCCTGCGACACCGAAGCGGGCGGGATGCGCGCAATCTTGGAG
>VBCH01000182.1 GCA_005884455.1 Betaproteobacteria bacterium | reverse complement strand
CGGGAGTCGTATACCGGCTGCAGTGCATTGCCCCCTGTTGCGTCGGGCAGATGGGCCAACATCGTGGCCGGGTCGAGCACGTCCTCCGCGAGTTCGGTTTCTTCCCGGAGGAACCGGTTTGGAAATAACCGGGCGGCTACCGCATCGGCCAAGGCCGCCAGTGGGCGCGCCGCGAACGTCAAGGGAGGAGGCAACGCAGCACGTCCTTCCAGAAGCGACAGCGCGTAACGAGCGGGCCGGAGCGGTCGGGTCCAATGGACGTTGTAGAGCAACGGGACCGCCCCGCCGATCCTCCTCCATATGCGCTGAGACAGATCGGTCGCGCCGTCGGCGAGCGTGAGATCCTGCGGCCCCGAGAGACACGCCTGTATTAGCTGCAGCGCCGTGAACCCGTGACGCCTCTCCGGTTCCACCATGAACTGCGTGCTTACGGCGACGCGGATTGGGCGCCGCCTGAATAACATCGGCCGTGGCATCACGGTCTGGAAGCCGATGATGCGGCCGCGCTCCTCGGCCACCCAGGAGGGCAAATCGAGGTCGCGCCACGGGTTATCGAATAGCATCTCCCGGAAGTAGGACTCGCACGCTGCCTGTGAACTCCAGCGCTGATCCGGGTATACACGTGCGAACAACGCGGCGACGGCTGGGACATCGTCCTCGGCAAAGACACGAATCGTCGCTTTGGCGAGGTCCGTCCGTTGCCATAGAAGATCGCGTGGCTTGACAGCCGATCTCACTTCTGCACGCCGTCGGTAGTCCGCTTCGACTCAATCGGCCGTGGCCGAAAACGGTCGCGCACCCGACCGATCGGTTCCACCGTTTACGGCCACCAGCCCGGCAATCCGCGCGAGCGTTCGCAAATCGTCGAGGTCGATGTTATCGATTTTGATTCGCAAGCCGAATTCCTGCTCGAGTTGAAAGAGCAGCTCCACGAACTGGAACGAGTCCAGAATGCCGGTCTCGAGGAGATCGGTGTCCGGAGACGGCACCTCGATGTGGAAGCTCTCGACGAATAGAGCGCCGAGGCGCTCGATGATGGCGTTCGCGTCTGTCACTTTGTCGCTCCTTTTAGCCCCGCCCTGACACCGCGCTCACCCTACGATCGGTCGCCCTGGCGTTACCGGGTGCCGGTGCTTCCGCCTGCGCCGGGCGGAGTTCGGCGCCGAGGAACGCATTCTTCAACCGGGGGCGGTCGATCTTGCCGTTCTCATTCTTGGGCAGGACCTCGTAGCGCATCCAGCGGGCCGGGAGCATGTAGCTGGGCACCAGCGCGGCCAAGTCCTTTCGCAGGCTTTTCGTGGAGACGTCCGTCCCTGGCGCCGGGACGTAGGCGCAGCAGATCAGCCATCCTTCGAAGCCTTCCGATTGAATCGCGACGACCGCGCTCTCGCGCAAGCTCGCGAGGGAGTGCAGTGCCGCCTCGATCTCGCCCAGCTCGATGCGGTAACCGCGGCTCTTGATCTGCGTGTCGGCGCGGCCCACGTAATAGAACAGACCGTCGGCTCCGCGCCGCGCGAGGTCGCCGGTCTTGTAGATGCGGTCCTGCGGATCCGTTCCGCGGGGATGCGTGAGAAATGCGGCACGGGTCTTCTCCGGGTCGCGCCAGTAGCCCGGACTCAGGCCCACGCCGCGGATGTAGAGCTCGCCGATGTCGCCTTCGGCCACGGGCTTAAGTTGGCCGTCGAGGACCAGCAACTCCTCGCCGGCGCACGCCCGGCCAATGGGAATCGGCTCACGCTCGTCGGCCGGGCATCGGGGCAGCGTGTAGTAGCTGCTCACGATGGTGGTCTCGGTGGGCCCGTACAGGTTGGTGAACCGCGCGTGCGGCAGCCGGCGCATCCAATGGATCAGCGTGGGCGTCGGCAGGGGCTCTCCGGCAAACAACACCCTGCGAAGGGCCGGGAAATCGTCCTGGCCCACGACATCGAAATTCGTCATCAGGTTGAGGACCGAGGGCACGGAGAACCACTGCGTGAGCCGGGCATCGCGGATAAGCTGTGCCAGCTTGTGCGGAAGGAGATTCAGCTCCGGGGGTACGAGGTGCAGCTCGGCCCCCGCCCAAAGGGTGCCGAAAACGTCGAACGTGGATACGTCGAAACGCAGCGGCGGGTGCTGCGAGATGCGATCGGTGTGAACGATGCCGAAGTACGCCCTCGCCCAGCGGATGAGATGCGCGACGCTCGCGTGGGTGATGGTCACGCCCTTGGGGATCCCGGTGGATCCCGATGTGAACAGAATGTGCGCCACGTCGAGGTCGGTGTTGGCGTAGGCGGGCGGCGTCGCCGGGCAGGCGGAGAGATCGCGCAGGCTGAACACCGGATGGACATCGGGCGGCGGGTCTTCGTCCAGCCATCCGATCATGGGCCGCTGGGTGAGCGTCGCAGCCACTAGGGTGTCGCGCAGATTCTGGCCGACAGGGCCGGCGGCGAGTATGCAGCGGCAATCGCTGACTTCGAGCACCCTCGCCTGGCGCGCCGCGGGGCTGGCGGGATCCATCGGCACGTAAATCGCGTCGGCTTTCAGCGCGCCGAGCATGGCCACGATCGCCTCAAGGCTCTTCGGCATCAGCAGACCGACGCGATCTCCCCGCCGGCAGCCTGCCTCCTTCAGCGCACGGGCGAGCCGGTTGCTCGCTTCCTCGAGCGCACCGTAAGTGAGGCGGGTGCCTTTGAATACGAGTGCCGTCGCCTCGGGCCGCGCCTCCGCTTGCGCCGTCACCCCTTGCTGTAACAACATGGTCATGCCACGAGGCAGCGCGCGACTGCGCGCTCGAAGACGACGCCGGTGTGATGCATCTCTTCCACGCTCGCGGGCACGTCGAGAATGAAGGTGCGGTAGCCTACGTCGACATAACGCGCTACTTCGTCCGCCACCCGATCGTAACTTCCCACGAGAAAAGGACAGACCGCCTTGTAGTTCTGGAAGGGCAGCAGCCAGTACGGGTTCTCGGCTCCCGACTCCATCTTCCCGAGCTCCGAGAGCTGCCGGTGCCAGGACGAATCCGACACCTTCATCGCGAGCTGGTGGGTGAGCTGGCCCTTGCGGTCTTCCGGGTACCGGGAGCGAGCGACCGACCAGGCTTCCGCGTCCTCGGAGCGTGCGATGATGCCGATGCGAATGCCTCTCGACGCGATGTTCGCCGAAGGGGCGGTCGCGTATTCGGCCGGCGGCTTCGGATATTCCACGGCGGTGGCCTTCAGTTGCCGCGCCGCGTCCATGCCCGCTTCGGAGGATCCGGAGACGAGCACGCCCGGCATCAACTCGGCCGGCAGCGGCGGCGTCAGCTTGAGGTTGGTCACCTTGTAGTACCGCCCTTCGAAGCTGACCGGATCCGCCGTTCGCAACAGGCTCTGGATGACGGTGGTGTATTCCAGCAGCCGCGCATAACGCTCGTCGTGAGGCGTGAGGTCGTTCAACGCCAGCAGATCGTTCTTGAATCCTCCGGCCACCATGTTGAGATACAGGCGGCGCCCGTACAGATGCGCGAACGACGTGATCATCTTGGCGACGCTGTAGGGATGCATGTAGGTCGGCTGGATAGCCACTAGCGGGCACAGGCGCTCGGTGGACTCGATGATGCTCTGCGAGACGAGCCACGGATCCAGTTGGCCGTTGTCGGTAAAGACCAGGACGCCTTCGTGCCCCGCGCCTTCGCTCGAGCGGGCGAATTCCTGCAGTTCGCGAATGCAAGTCCTCGGCTGCGCCTGGGCGGAAAGAGGACAGGTGGAGAAGATCTTCAAGCCGTGATCGGGGGCTGCCATATCGAACGCTCGAGTGGTCATGTCTATGGAACGCTGAATCTACGGGTCGGAAATTGCAGACCATGATCGTCGGCCGGTCCGGGGCCTGATCCTTTCGGCTCATGGCCGGGCGAGCATCGGGCTTTGGATTGGGCTGGCAGGATGTGTCGCAGAAACTGCGAGAAAGCATCGGACATTCGGGGGCCGAGACGCGCTAGATCGTTCGGCGGATACAGGCTGTCGTGATACGGCTACGCTATGCCACTAGATCGCTACAGAATTATCAAGCTACCTCGATAGTGGGTGGATACCTGACGCACTATCATGATTTTGAATCTTGATACCATGGTCATCTCCTGCCCGGGACCGTGAGAGTCCTCATGGCAGACGCGCCAGCCGGAGTAAGGCAGGGACTCCCGCGAAGGCACCAAGAAAGGATCGCGAGAGGAAGCAACGCCGATCCCGAATGTACATAATCTGGTGCACTGCGGCGCGGTACTGGAGAAACAGGCTTGCTGAGAGGTCGAAAATGACAAATCTGCAATTTATCCCGGACGTACTGGACCGCAAAGGCCTCTTGAGCGCCTTGCGGGCGTTCAAAAAGGGCGATTTCTCGGTTCGCCTGCCGATGGATCTGATAGGGATCGACGGGGAGATTGCACAGGCGTTCAACGACGTCGTGGAAATGAACGAGAAGGTGACCGACGAGTTCGCGCGCATCCGGAACGAGGTTGGAAGGGAAGGGCAGATCAATCAACGCGTCCGGCTGCCCGCCGCGACAGGGTCGTGGGCCGACTGCGTGGACTCGGTGAACACGCTGATCGGAGATCTCGTCCGGCCGACCTCGGAGATGGCACGCGTCATCGAATCGGTCGCAAGAGGCGATCTCTCCCAACGGATGCTGCCGGAGATCGACGGCAGGTCGTTACGGGGTGAATTCTTGCGGATAGGGAAGGTCGTCAACACGATGGTCGATCAGCTCGGCGGGTTTGCTTCGGAGGTGTCGCGGGTGGCGCGCGAGGTGGGCAGCGACGGCAAGCTCGGGGGCCAGGCGCAGGTGCCCGGAGCGGCCGGGACCTGGAAAGGCCTCACCGACAACGTGAACTCGATGGCGGCGAACCTCACGGGCCAGGTGCGCAACATCGCGGAGGTGACCACGGCGGTGGCCAAGGGCGACCTCTCGAAGAAGATCACGGTGGACGTGAAGGGCGAGATCCTGGAGCTCAAGAGCACGATCAACACGATGGTCGATGAGCTCAATGGCTTCGCCTCGGAAGTGTCGCGGGTGGCGCGCGAGGTGGGCGCCGACGGCAAGCTCGGGGGCCAGGCGCAGGTGCCCGGAGTGGCCGGGACCTGGAAGGACCTCACCGACAACGTGAACTCGATGGCGGCGAACCTCACCAACCAAGTGCGCGGCATCGCACAGGTAGTGACCGCCGTGGCAAAAGGCGACCTGAAGCGGAAAGTCGCCTTTGAGGCGAAAGGCGAAATCGCGGCGCTGGCCGACACCATCAACGGCATGATCGACACGTTGGCGACATTCGCCGATCAGGTGACCAACGTGGCGCGCGAGGTGGGCACCGACGGCAAGCTCGGGGGCCAGGCGAAGGTGCCGGGTGCCGCCGGACTGTGGCGGGGCCTCACCGACAACGTGAACTCCATGGCGGCGAACCTCACGGGCCAGGTGCGCAACATCGCGGAGGTGACCACGGCGGTGGCCAAGGGCGACCTCTCGAAGAAGATCACGGTGGACGTGAAGGGCGAGATCCTGGAGCTGAAGAGCACGATCAACACGATGGTCGATCAGCTCAATGGCTTCGCCTCGGAAGTGTCGCGGGTGGCGCGCGAGGTGGGCAGCGACGGCAAGCTCGGGGGCCAGGCGCAGGTGCCCGGAGCGGCCGGGACCTGGAAGGACCTCACCGACAACGTGAACTCGATGGCGGCGAACCTCACGGGCCAGGTGCGCAACATCGCGGAGGTGACCACGGCGGTCGCCAAGGGCGACCTCTCGAAGAAGATCACGGTGGACGTGAAGGGCGAGATCCTGGAGCTGAAGAGCACGATCAACACGATGGTGGATCAGCTCAACGGATTCGCCTCGGAAGTGTCGCGGGTGGCGCGCGAGGTGGGCACCGACGGCAAGCTCGGGGGCCAGGCGCAGGTGCCCGGAGTGGCCGGGACCTGGAAGGACCTCACCGACAACGTGAACTCGATGGCGGCGAACCTCACCAACCAAGTGCGCGGCATCGCACAGGTAGTGACCGCCGTGGCAAAAGGCGACCTGAAGCGGAAAGTCGCCTTTGAGGCGAAAGGCGAAATCGCGGCGCTGGCCGACACCATCAACGGCATGATCGACACGTTGGCGACATTCGCCGATCAGGTGACCAACGTGGCGCGCGAGGTGGGCACCGACGGCAAGCTCGGGGGCCAGGCGAAGGTGCCGGGTGCCGCCGGACTGTGGCGGGATCTCACCGACAACGTGAATCAGCTGGCGGCGAACCTCACGACCCAGGTGCGATCCATCGCAGAGGTTGCGACGGCGGTGACGAAGGGCGATCTCACGCGGTCGATCACGGTGGAGGCGATGGGGGAAGTGGCGGTCCTGAAGGACAACATCAACGAGATGATCCGCAATCTCAAGAACACGACCCTCAAGAACAACGAGCAGGACTGGCTCAAGACCAATCTCGCAAAAATCACGCAGATGCTGCAGGGTCACACCGACCTGATGACCGTATCGAAACTGGTGCTCTCGGAGCTGACGCCGCTCGTGAACGCTCAGCAAGGCGTCTTCTACACCCAGGTGAAGAACGGCGACGAGCCCGGTCTCGAACTGCTCGCCAGCTACGCATCCAAGCCGAACAAGCACCTCTCGAAAGCCCTGCGGATCGGCGAGGGTCTGATCGGGCAGTGCGCTTACGAGAAGAAGCGCATTCTCCTCGAGGACGTCCCCGACGACTACATCCGCGTGAGCTCGGCTCTCGGTTCCGCAGCGCCCGTGAACATCATCGTCCTGCCGGTGCTGTTCGAAGGCGAAATCAAGGCGGTCGTGGAGCTTGCTTCGCTCAGGAAGTTCAGCGAAACGCACCTGTCGTTCCTCGACCAGCTGACCGAAAGCATCGGGGTGGTATTCAACACCATCGAGGCAAACATGCGCACTGAGTCCCTGCTCGAGCAGTCGCAATCGCTCACCAAGGAGCTGCAAAGCCAGCAGGAGGAGCTCAAGGAAACCAACGACCGCCTGGAGCAGCAGGCGCAGAATCTGCAGAACTCCGAGAGACTGCTCAAGAATCAGCAGGAGGAGCTGCAGCGCACCAACGATCAGCTTCAGGAGAAAGGCAAGCTTCTTTCGGAGCAGATGAGGCAGGTCGAATACAAGAATCGGGAAGTCGA
>VBCH01000305.1 GCA_005884455.1 Betaproteobacteria bacterium | reverse complement strand
GCGTTGGAGATGTTGAACGTGCTCGAGGAAGTAGTGGCGTTGACGAGTCACGCCGAGGCACGAGCATGATTACGGTCGATCTCGTTGCCGCGGCGCGTCCGAACTTCATGAAGGTCGCACCCCTTTACAGGGCTCTGAAGTCGGAGAATTCGTGGTGTCGACCCCGCCTGATCCATACCGGACAGCACTACGACACAAATATGTCGGACGCCTTCTTGAGGGAGCTCGGACTTCCCGACCCCGACGCCCATTTGGGAATAGGTGGCGGCACTCATGCCCGGCAAACGGGTGGTGTCATGATCGCCTATGAGGAAGAGTGCCTGAGGGCGCGGCCGGATTGGGTGGTCGTTGTGGGCGACGTGAATTCCACGATCGCCTGTACTCTGGCGGCCAAGAAAATCGGGATTCCGGTTGCTCACCTCGAAGCCGGGTTGCACAGCGGCGACCGGTCGATGCCGGAAGAGTTGAACAGAATAGCAACCGATGCGCTCGACACCTTGGGCTCGAGAGTCACGGTTATGGAGTCGTGACGCTTCACCGGCCGAGCAATGTGGACGACGCGGAGCGGCTCGCACAGTTGATCCGGGTCATTCTTCGCGCAGCAGAGAAGCTTCCGGTGATCTTTCCCGTTCATCCGCGGACCCGGCAGCGGCTCGAGGCTTCCGGGCTATGGGAGCCGCTCGCCGAAGCGCGAGGGGTGACTCTTACGGAGCCGCTGGGGTATACGGATTTCATGAGCCTAGTCTTCGAATGCCACTACGTTCTTACGGACTCCGGTGGAATTCAGGAGGAGACCACGTATCTCGGAATTCCGTGTCTGACGCTGCGGGAAAATTCAGAGCGACCGATCACCATCACGCAGGGCACGAATCGCCTGGTGCGGCCAGACACAGTGCTCGAACATCTTGAGGCAGCTCTGACGGGTGCCTGGCCCAAGGGAACCAGGCCCGCGCTTTGGGATGGAAAGGTTGCCTTACGGGTCGCCCAAAGTCTCAAGGCCGCTGCATCGAATGGCTAAACAGGGCTCGGCTTCAGCATCTGTCGATAGAGCAATGAGTAAGCGACGCAGAAAATCAGCGATGTTGTCACCAGCCACCGCGACTCTCTCCAAAAGACCACGGCGGGCAGGGCGCAAACGAAAGTAATCAGCCAGCCGAATGGCGCGACCCTGCTGTTCAATCGGGTCAGTGACGCAGGGTCGGAGGCGTTGGCCTGCGCCCGCCTCAGCCGCATGTAGATCACCTGATGCATGTGCATGCGGTCCGGCTGTCCGGGCGATTTGCCTTGTATGATTTTC
>VBCH01000181.1 GCA_005884455.1 Betaproteobacteria bacterium | reverse complement strand
GGCCGTCCGGGGAACACCCGGGAACCCGATGACCCGGGAAGAGGTCGAGGCGAAAAGCCACGACCTGGCGGCGCCCGTAACCGGTGTCGCGCGCTCGCGCAAGCTTTGCGAGACCGTCTGGAACCTCGAAGCCATAAAGGACGTCAGAACGCTGAGACCGCTGCTGCGCCCTTAAGGACACTTTTGGAGAACCCATGAATCGCATCGTGCACATCGCACTCAAGGTCGACAACCTCGAGCGCACCACCCAATTCTACGAGAAGGTCTTCGGATTCAAGGAATCCAAGACGCAGAAGGTGCGCGACCATACCTCGCGCCATCTTTCCGACGGCGCGATCGACCTCTCGATCATGCAGTACGACGCCGACACCGAATCCGCCGAGTCGAAGGCCGCGGGCGAAGGCCCCTGCATCCATCACTTCGCCGTCGAAGTGGACGACCTGAAAGCAGCCGAAAAAGAAGTCAGGGCCTTCGGCTGCAAGATCATCAGCGACCCCGGGGTGATCCCGGTCAAGTTCCGCGCACCCGGGGGCACGGTGTGCGAGATCGTCCCCAAGGGCCGCTACAGGAAGTCCGCCAAGAAATAACCGCACCCGTCTGGGAGGAGCAACATGGAGGACGGAACCCGCAAGTCGGGAGACCTGTGGTCGGGCCTTGCTCTTGCGGCGCTCGGCTTCTACATCATCATCCAGGCATCGCAGTGGGAGTATCTCGGGCCCGATGGGCCCGGCGCCGGCTTCTTCCCTCTCTGGTACGGCGTCGTGATACTCGGGCTTTCCGTCCTTCTCATCGTTTCCCACTTGAGACGCGCGCACGATCGCGGGAATCCGACCGACTGGTCCAGGCTCGGCCGTGCGCTGTCGACCTGGTTCTCCCTTGCCGTTGCAGTCGCATTGTTCAAGCCGCTCGGATTCGTGATCAGTTTCGCGCTGCTGACTTACTTCATCGTCGCGGTGATGTACCGCCGGCCGCTCGCAACCGCGGCGCTCGTGGCGGTAGCAACGGCGGCCGGGTTTTATCTGGTGTTTGATCTCGCGCTCAGCGTGCCCCTCCCGGTCGGCATGCTGGGGTTCTAGCCGTGGAAATCCTCGCAGGCCTGCTGAACGGCTTCGCGGTCGCGCTGGAGCCGGCCAATCTGTTCTGGTGCTTCGTCGGCGTGCTTCTCGGCACCGTGGTCGGAATTCTTCCGGGGCTCGGGCCGCCCGCGACGATCGCGATGCTCCTGCCGCTCACCTTCAACATGAATCCTGCAGGCGCCATCATCATGCTGGCAGGCATCTACTACGGCGCCAAGTACGGCGGCTCGACCACTTCGATCCTGATGAACGTCCCCGGGGAGTCGGCATCGGTCGTGACCTGCCTGGACGGCTACCAGATGGCGCGCAAAGGCCGCGCGGGCCCGGCGCTCGGCATCGCCGCAATCGCTTCCTTCGTTGCCGGAACGGTGGGCGTGCTGGGCCTGATGCTGGTGGCGCCGCCGATCGCCAAATTCGCGCTCTCGTTCAGCTCGCCAGAATATTTCGCGCTGATGTCGCTCGGGCTCGCGCTCGTGGTGCTGCTCGCGGGCCGCTCGATCGTGAAGGCGCTGCTCGCCGCGCTCGTCGGACTTTGGATCGCGAGCGTGGGCACCGATCTTTTCAGCTCTACTTCGCGCTTCACCTTCGGACAGATGGAGCTGCTCTCCGGTATCGACTTCGTGGTCGTCGCCATCGGCGTGTTCGCGCTCGCCGAAGTGATGGTCAACATGGAAGCGCGCGAGGAAACCCAGCTGCTGCCCGTGCCCAAAGGCTTGAGGAATCTGCTGCCGACCCTGCAGGACCTGAAGGACTGCCGTTTCGCCTTCGTGAACGGCTCGGTGATCGGCTTTCTCGTCGGGGCGCTGCCGGGCGGCGGTTCGACCATCGCGTCCTTCCTTTCCTACGGCCTGGAAAAGGCGGTGTCCCCGCGACGGGAGCAATTCGGAACGGGCGTCATAGAAGGCGTTGCGGCCCCTGAAGGCGCCAACAACTCGGAGACCGGCGGGGCCCTGGTGCCGCTCCTCACGCTCGGCATCCCGGGCTCGGGCACGACCGCCATACTGCTCGCCGCGCTCGTGCTCTGGGGATTCAAGCCCGGTCCCCTTTTCATCCCCGAACATCCGGCGCTTTTCTGGGGCCTGGTCGCGAGCATGTACATCGGCAACGTCATGCTGCTTATCCTCAACTTGCCCCTGGTACCGCTGTTCGCGCAGGTGCTGAGGATGCCGGTATACCTGCTCTATCCGCTCATTCTCGGGGTATCGATGGTGGGCGTATACAGCGTATCGGGAAGCCTGTTCGATCTGCTGCTGCTCATGGTGTTCGGGCTCCTGGGGTATCTGATGCGCAAGCTGGACTATCCCAGCGCGCCCTTGATCCTGGGGCTTGCGCTCGGCGCCGGCATGGAACGGGCGCTGCGCCAGTCGCTGATGATGTCCGAGGGGAAGCTTTCCATCCTGGTGTCCAGGCCGATCTCGGCGGTGATGTTATCGTTGGCGGTGCTGGTCCTGCTGATTCCGATGTTCGGCAAGCTCAACGCATGGCGCCTGCGGGCGCTCGAGCAGGGCTAGTTCGTCATGGAAGCTTGAGGAGGAAATCGATGACATCACGCATGAGTCTCATCGCGCTCGCTGCCTCGCTGTGCGCGCCGCTCTCGTTCGCTCAAGGGTTCAAGCCGGCGCGCACCGTGGACCTCGTCGTGCACACCGGCCCCGGGGGCGGCAGCGACGTGCTCGCGCGGGCGATTGCCATCATGGTGGAAAAAGAAAAGCTGCTGCCGGTGCGCCTGCAGGTGATCAACAGGCCCGGCGGCAACGGCGCGGTGGCGGCCGCCCATCTCGCCGAGAAGAGGGGCGACCCGAATACGCTCGGCCTCTTCACCGGGGTGTGGCTGCAAACCCCGCTGGTGAGCGCCGAGGCGAAGGTCACGCTGCGCGACTTGACCCCGATCGCGCGCCTGGTGCTGGAGCCCGCGGTGATCGCGGTGAAGGCGGACGCCCCGTACAAGACGCTCGCCGATTTCATCGAGGCGGCGAAGAAGAACCCCGGGCAGCTCAAGCAGTCGGGCGGCTCGAACACCAGCCGCGACAACGTCGTGCGGCAGCTCCTGCAAAAGTCCACGGGCACGCGCTGGGCCTACATATCGTTTCCGGGCGGAGGCGAGCGCATCGCCGCGCTGCTCGGAGGTCACGTCAACATCATGGTGATCGAGCCCGAAGAGGCGGGCGAGCATATCCGCGCCGGCAATATGCGCGTATTGGCTCAAGTGAGTGAAAAGCGGCTGGCGAAATTTCCCCAAGTACCGACGCTGAAGGAGGCCGGCTTCGATGTGCCGGTCGTGCCGCAGGTTCGCGGCGTGGTTGCGCCGCCTGGAATTCCGAAGGAAAACGTCGAGTTCTGGCAGGATTTTTTCCTCAGATTGTCGCGTACGCCGTCCTGGCGGAAGTACATCGAGGACAACCAGTTCGAGGACGGGTATCAGAATGCCGCGGACCTCGCGAAATTCTATGACGAGTTCACGGACCGGATGCGCGAGATCCTCAAGGACGCCGGCGTCAAGACGGTGCGCTGAATCGTTCGGATGAACGCTCCCGCCGGCATCCGGTCTGTCGCGGAACGACTCGTAGCCGCCGCCGCATCGCTGTTCCCGGGGGGCATTCCGGCCCAAGTCAGGCTGCGCTGCGAGGACCTGCTCGTCGACGTCGGCGGCCTGTGCGTAGCGGCGCGCAACAGCGATTACATCCGGGCTCTAGTCGCGAGCGTCGACGCCGGCGGTCCCTGCACCGCGATCGGGCATACGAGCGGTTTTCGCGCCGAGGACGCCGCGATGATCGGCGGCACGGCCGCCCACGGCGAAGACTTCGACGACACTTTCGAGGGCGGCCCGGTGCACAGCGGGGCGGTCATCCTCCCGGCGGTGCTCGCCGCGTGCGAGCGCTTCCAGCGCGATGGACGGGCCGCGCTTCTCGGCATCGCCTCGGGCGTGGAAACGATGTGCCGCTTGAGCCTCGTCGCGCCGAAGCTCATCCACAAAGCGGGATTTCATCCCACGAGCGTGCTCGGAGCCATGGCGGCAACGCTAGCCGTTTCGACCGCGCTCGGGCTCGATCGCAAGCAAACGGTCGATGCACTCGGCACGGCGGGCAGCATGGCGGGCGGGATCATCGAATATCTCGCCGAAGGAGCCTGGACCAAGCGACTGCACGCGGGCTGGGCGGCGCGCGTCGGGCTGCACGCCGCGCGCATCGGGCGCGAAGGATTCCTCGGGCCGCGTACCGTATTCGAAGGCACGCATGGGTTTTTCTTCGCTTTTGCTCACACGCAAGAAGGCGATTTCGATGCGCTCACGCGCGATTTCGGCAGGCAATGGCTGATGGAAGGTCTCACCTTCAAGCCCTATGCGACCGGCACCATGAATCAGCCTTATATCGATTGCGCGCTGCGGCTCGCGCGCAAAGGCTTCGCCGCCGAAGACGTCGCCGAGGTGCTGTGCGAAACCGCGGAGGGTTACGTGCGCCGGCTGTGGGAGCCGCTTGCATCCAAACACCGGCCGGCAAACGATTACGCCGCCAAATTCAGCACGCCCTTCAATATCGCCGTCGCGTTTGTCACCGGCGCCGCCGGGTTCGAGGCGTTCACCGAAAAAACGGTGCGCGACCCGCGCATTCTCGCGCTCGCTTCCAAAGTGCGCTACCTCGTCGATCCGGACAATCCGTACCCGAAGGCCTACACCGGCCACGTCAAGATGACTCTCCGGGACGGCCGCGTCTTCGAAGAGCGCCAGCCGCACATTCGCGGCGGCGTGCATGAGCCGCTCACGCGCGAAGAGATCGAGCGCAAGTTCCGCTCCAACGCCCGATACGGCGGCTGGGACGCGGCGCGCGCAGAGCGCTTTCTGCAGTTCGCAAGGAACGCTTTCGACAGACCTGTCGATTTGTCGGGTTTCCGCGGCTAGCGTCCATCTCACGGGGAGAATTCCATGATCACTCTCAAGCGCAGCACCCTTATTCGCGCCGGCGTCGGCTCGCTCGCGCTCGCCGCATTGTCCGGCAGCGCCCTCGCCAACCAGCATCCGCACCCTCACAAGGGAAGCCTCGAATACCTCGATCGCAACAGCTACGCGAAGAACATGCGCGTGCTCGGCGTGTTCCAGCTCGGTGAGGAGCGCGGCCACAAGCTGCAGATGATGGCGATCGGCTCGCGCCGCTTGATCCTGCAGAACGGCGACGTGATCGACGTCAGCGACCCGCGCGTGCCTAAGCTCGTGAAGCACGCCGCGTTCAGAGGCTCGCAGCTCCAGGTCGCGTTCAACCAGAAACTCGGCAAGTGGATTCTGATCACCGGGGCATCCTCGCCGATCACTTCGACCACGGCGACGGCCCCCAACGGCAAGTACGACGATCCGGGCCTGATCGAAAAAACCAGGCAGGGGCCGGGCCTGCGCGGGATCCGCATCTGGGATGCCACCGATCCCACGAATATAGGCTTGCTCTCGGAATTCTCCACCGACGGCGGCGATCCCAAGCGCAAGGTCCAGGCCGGCTCGGGAACGCACCGGAATTACTACGACGGCGGCGACTACGCCTATCTCGACACCGCGCCCGACGACAGCTTCACCAACATGGAGAGCCCGATTCGCTGGCACGGCAACGGCATCATGGTGGTGGATGTGTCCGATCCATCGAGCCCGAAACAGGTCGCGATGTGGTGGGTGCCGGGGCAGCGCGCGGGCGAAGAGGCGCAGTACAAGGCCTGGCGCGAATACGGGGACAAGGTTTCCTTCACCAGCCTGCACGGCCCGATGTACGTGCCGAGGAAAGTGGAGGACGGCGGCAAGCTCGGCTACAGCGCCTACGGTTCGTTCGGCATGCTGATCCACGATCTCTCGGATATTCGCAACCCGAAGCTCGCGGGCCGCTTCACGCCCGACTACAAGTACACGCGCGGCACCGTGATCGCGTTCCACACGATCGACGTGGCGCGGCTAGCCCGCGGCTTCGTCATCACCAATCCGGAAACGCTGAGTCCCGATTGCAACGAGACCTATGTTCCGTCGTGGGTCGTCGATGTGCGCGACCCGGCCGCGCCCAAGGTGATTGCACGGCTGCCCGTGCCGACGCCGCCGCGCGAGGCGCCGTACAAGACCTTCTGCGACAAGCGCGGGCGTTTCGGCCCGCACAACCCGCCGCACATCAAGGCCCCCGGGAAACCCGACCCCAACTTCACCTGCTACGCGCACTTCAACGCGGGGCTCCAGTGTTACGACATCCGCGACCCGAAGAGTCCGCGCATCGTGGCGTACTTCATCCCGCCGCAAGGGGGCGAGCTCGACAAGTGGAACAGCTACAACCGCACCGTCGACAACGTGTTCATCGAGTGGGATCGAAAGATCATCTGGATCGGGACCGATACGGGTTTGTACGCGCTGGAGGCGGCCTCGCTCGGAAACCCGATCACCGGGCCGATGCCCGTCAAGGAATGGTCGCTTCCCGGGCTCAATGCCGGGCACCCCTGAGCAGGAGACTAGAAGGAGCGCTCGAGACGCCGGTACTGGATCGCTTCGGCAACGTGGGTGACGCCGATCGTGGCTTCGCCGGCGAGGTCGGCGATGGTGCGGGAAAGCTTGAGCACCCGGTGGTAAGCGCGTGCCGAGAGATTGAGCTTGCCGATGGCCTGTCTCAGCAGCGCACCGGCCTTCTCTTCTGCCGTGCAGAAGCGCTCGATTTCGCGCGGTCCCAGCCGGGTGTTGCTCTTGCCCTGGCGCACAAGCTGTCGCTCGTGCGCCTGTTCCACGCGCTCCCGCACCCGCGCAGACTGCTCGCCGCGACCTGCGGCTACGAGCTCGTCCTCGCGCACTGCGGGCACCTCGATCTGGATGTCGATGCGATCGAGGAGCGGCCCTGAAAGCTTGTGACGGTAACGCGCCACCTGATCGGGCGTGCAGCGGCACTTGCCGCTGAAATGTCCCAGGTATCCGCAGGGACAGGGGTTCATCGCGCCGATCAGCTGGAACCGCGCCGGATACTCGGCCTGGCGCGCCGCGCGCGAAATGGCGACGCGGCCGGACTCGAGCGGTTCGCGCAGGGCTTCGAGCACCTTGCGGTCGAATTCCGGCAGCTCGTCCAGAAACAGCACGCCGTTATGCGCCAGCGATATTTCGCCGGGGCGCGGGTCGCTGCCCCCGCCGACCAGCGCGACGCTGGAAGCCGA
>VBCH01000180.1 GCA_005884455.1 Betaproteobacteria bacterium | reverse complement strand
ACATGAACGTGCGCACGCGCTCCACGGTTTCCATGGTCACGCGCCCACCGATGCGCAGCCGGCCCACGAGCTTGCCGTCGTTTACGGCGCGCCGCCCGAAGGTCGACTCGGCCATGCCGACGCGCCTGCAGTAATCCGCGATCTCGCTCAGCAACTGCTCAGCCGTCACGTCATTTCCTCCTCGTTCCTCGCGTCGAGCGACTGGCCGCTTCGGCGTAATTACAGGATGCCTGAGCAGCTGGGGTCAACCACAATTTTGCCCATCGCGAAAGTGGGAATAATAGTGGGACTCATCCCACTGGACCTGTGTCAGCGCACACTCCGACGCAACAATTCAGATAATTGATTTATTATCAAATAGTTATTATATATACCTTTGAGCTAATCCAAGTAAGCTCTCTGAGCCTGACCTTTATGACGGAGGAAAGCGTCTACAAGCATCGGCGCTATCATACGAGAAAAATGGGCTACTGCCCACTTTCTCACGACGCTCGCCTTATGCCCTCGGCTCCATCGCCTGGGCTGGCCCGCGAGGTTGCCGTGATCGTCTGCTTTAGCGGAAAATCGTTCCTCAACCCGTCGGGAATCTCTGGAGGAGCGGATGGCCGCGGTTCTGCAAACCAAGCTTGCCGCAGATCGCAAGGCGTTTTACGGCAAGATCGACAAGGCCCATGTCACGCCTTTGTGGGAGGTGCTGCACAACATCATCACCGCCACCCCCAGCACGCCCTGCAAGCCTCATCTCTGGAAATGGGATCAGATGTGGCCGTGGATCCAGGAAGCCGGCCGCTTGATCAGCGCCCAGGAGGCCGAGCGACGCGTTCTGGTGCTCGAGAACCCCGGGCTGAGAGGCCGCTCGAGCATTACCCACAGCCTTTACGCCGGCCTGCAGCTGATCCTGCCCGGGGAAGTTGCACCCTCGCATCGGCACTCGCAATCCGCCTTGCGCTTCATCCTGCTCGGCAAGGGTGCCTACACCGCGGTGGACGGCGAGAAAGTGACGATGGGCGTGGGAGATTTCGTCATCACGCCGTCGTGGACTTTCCACGACCATGGCAATCCGTCGCAAGAACCGATGGTATGGCTGGACGGCCTCGACGTTCCGCTCGTCGAATTGCTCGATGCCCAGTTCATGGAAAAGGGGCTGCAGGAAGCTCAGCACACCAGCCGCACCGAAGGCGACAACCTCGCGCAATTCGGCAATACCATGAAACCCGTGGAGTACAGGGCGAAGACCCGCACCTCGCCCCTTTTCTGGTATCCGTATGAGCGCACGCGCGAAGCGCTCGAGACGCTGAGGCGGGCTCACGACGCGCACCCCTGCTGGGGCCACAAGCTGCAATACACGAATCCGGTGACGGGCGATTGGGCGATGCCGACCATCGGCACGTTCATGCAGCTCCTGCCGAAGGGATTTAAGGGGAAGGACTATCGCTCGAGCGACTCCACGGTATACGCGGTCGTCGAAGGCAAAGGCCGCTGCCGCATTGGAAGCGAGACACTGGTCTTTGGGCCTAGGGACGTGTTCGTCTGCCCGTCCTGGCTGCCATACGGCCTCGAAGCCGACGAACAGGCGGTGCTGTTCAGTTTTTCGGACCGCCCGGTGCAACAGGCACTCGATCTCTGGCGCGAGGCCTTCTAGTCCGCCCCAAGCGAGCCCGCCCCGTTTTCCCACGCCTGTCGGGCGGCCGTACGCCCTGAATCACGGCGAGAGCCTCCGGAACAACCCGATGAACGCGGACAAGACAAACTACGACCTTCTCTACAATCCGCGGCTCGTAGTCAAGGACTATCAGGAAATCTTCGATCGCTGGGAAAAGCAATCGGAGCGGGCCCGTGCCGGCCTGGACTGTTATCTGGACGTGCCCTATGGCCCCGGCGAAACGGAAAAAATGGACATCTTTCGAGCGCACGGAAAAAGCCGGGGGCTTTTGATGTACATCCACGGCGGATATTGGCGTTCACTCGACAAGAAGCGCTTCTCGTTCGTCGCCCCGGCGCTCGCCGGGGCCGGAGTCACGGTCGCGGTGCCCGACTACTCTCTTTGCCCCGCGGTGCAAGTAGAAGACATCGTGATGCAGATGGTTCAGGCCTGTGCGTGGCTCTACCGTAACGGCGGAAATTTCGGCGCGCCCGCGAACCGACTCACCCTGTTCGGACATTCCGCGGGGGGGCATCTCGCGGCCATGATGCTCTCCTGCCGCTGGCCAGACTACTCGACGGACTTGCCGAAGAAGGTCGTGAGTGCCGCGATGTCGATCAGCGGCTTGTACGATCTGACGGAGATCATCAAGGTGCCCTCGGTGAATTGCGACGTGCGCCTCGACCAGAGATCCGCGCTGAAAGTGAGTCCTGCGTTCCTCCCGCCTGCCACCGACGCACCCCTCTACACCGCCGTAGGCGGAGAGGAAAACGAAGGATTCCACATCCAGAACAGGCTCATCGCAAAAAAATGGGGCAAGGTGCACGGGAGGGACATGCCTTGCCCGGGGAAAAATCACTTCACGGTGCTCGAGCAGATCGCCGACCCCGGGAGCGGTTTGTTCAAGTCGATGCTCGAGATGATGGACCGGTAGCACAGTCCGGGCCAAATACGGCTAGAGTCCGGCCATGGAACCGAAGCAGCTGCTCATACAAAGCTTTCAGGCCGCCATCACCGCCGCCGACCCGCTCAAGATCCTTCCAAGTCACCTACCCCCTCCGCCGCCTGGGAGAACGCTCGTGATCGGCGCGGGCAAGGCGGCCGCCTCGATGGCGCTCGCGGTCGAACAGCATTGGCCCCAGGACGCGGCGCTCGACGGACTGGTCATCACCCGCTACCGGCATGGGCTGCCGACGCGACGCATCAAGGTGATCGAAGCTGGACACCCTGTTCCCGACGAAGCGGGCGAGTCAGCTGCGAGAGAAATTCTGCAACGAACGAGAAGCCTGGCGCCCAGCGACCTGCTGCTCGCCCTCATATCTGGCGGGGGCTCAGCGCTGCTCAGCCTTCCGGTAGAAACCGTCGGCATGGAGGCGCTGAAAGCGACGACGAGAGAACTCCTCCGCAGTGGTGCACCGATCCAGGACATCAATACGGTGCGAAAACACCTTTCCGCGATTCAAGGGGGCCGGCTCGCGGCGGCGTGCAAGGCACCCGTGCTCGCGCTAATCGTTTCGGATGTCACGGGCGACGAGCCCACCCACATCGCCTCAGGACCGTGTGCGCCGGACCCGACGACGTATCGCGACGCGCTCGAAGTCCTCCATCGCTACGGTGTCAACGCGGCGCCCGTTATTAGGGAACACCTGGAAAGAGGTGCGCGCGGAGAGGTTTCTGAAACTCCCAAACCTGGCGACGGGATCTTCGTGCGCGTCGAAAACCGCGTCATCGCTACAGCACGACAGGCGCTGCGCGCGGCGCAGGAATGCTTCCATCTGCAACGGATTCAAACCATGAACCTCGGCGACAGCGTCACGGGCGAGGCATCCGAGGTAGCGAAAGTGTATGCAGCCCTCGCGCGGCAAATCGTGAAATATGCTGACCCGATGAAGCCGCCGGTCGCTCTGATTTCAGGAGGGGAATGCACGGTCACCGTGCGCGGCAACGGGCGCGGCGGACGCTGCACCGAATTTCTATTGTCGCTGGCTGTCGACCTCGCCGGCGCCCCGAACGCCTATGCGATTGCCTGCGACACCGACGGCATCGACGGCTCAGAGGACAATGCAGGTGCGGTGCTCTCACCCGATTCTCTGGCGCGCGGCACCCGTCTGGGGCTAGACGCCAGGAAACTGCTCGCCGACAATGACGCGTACGGATTTTTCTCGCGGCTCGAAGACCTTGTCGTAACGGGGCCTACCCGGACCAACGTCAACGACTACCGGGCGATCCTGATCCGCTGACCCGGCGTTGCGCTAGGTCTTGGTCCCAGCCGGCTTGGGTTCTTCCTTCGGTTCCGGCCGGTCGAGCAATTCAACCAGCGCCATCGGCGCATTGTCTCCCTTCCTGAAGCCGTATTTCAGGATGCGCAGGTAGCCGCCATTTCGCTTCGCGTAGCGCGGTCCCAGCTCGGAGAACAGCTTTATAACGATGCCGCGGTCGCGCAGGCGGTTGAAGGCGAGGCGCCGGTTGGCGAGCGTGGCTTGCTTGCCGAGCGTAATCATCGGCTCGACCACACGGCGCAGCTCTTTTGCCTTGGGAAGAGTGGTCTGGATGACCTCGTGCTTCAAAAGCGACACGGTCATGTTGCGAAACATCGCAAGGCGATGGCTGCTGGTGCGATTGAGCTTCCTGAGTCCGTGGCGGTGTCGCATCTGCTTTTCCCTTCGCCTCGATCACGAGGTCCGCGCGGTCTCCAGCCCGGCCGGCGGCCAGTTCTCGAGCTTCATGCCGAGGGTAAGCCCGCGCGAGGCCAGAACTTCCTTGATCTCGTTGAGCGATTTCCGGCCCAGGTTGGGCGTCTTGAGAAGCTCGGTCTCCGTGCGCTGGATCAGGTCGCCGATGTAATAGATGTTTTCCGCCTTGAGGCAATTCGCCGAGCGCACCGTGAGCTCGAGATCGTCCACAGGACGCAGCAGGATCGGATCCACCTGCGGAGCCTTCTTTTCCTCGACCGCCGGAGCCGTACCTTCGAGCGCCGCGAAAACGGAAAGCTGATCGACCAGGATCCGCGCTGCATAACGGATCGCCTCCTCGGGTTCGATCACGCCGTTAGTCTCTATGTCGATGATAAGCTTGTCCAAATCGGTGCGTTGCTCCACTCGGGCCGATTCGACCGAATAGGACACGCGCCTGACGGGCGAGAACGACGCATCCAGTATGATCTTGCCGATCCCCTTGGATTCCTCGGGAACCACGCGGAGATTCCCGGGGATGTATCCGCGGCCGTTCTCGACCTTGATCTGCATTTCGATCTTGCCCCCAGGAGACAAATGCGCGATCACGTGCTCGGGGTTGATGATCTCGACGTCGTGAGTGGCCTCGATGTCGCCTGCGATTACCGGACCTTCGCCCTTTTTCTTCAGGTTGAGCAGCGCGTCCTCTCGGTTGTGGAGCTTGAGCACGACGCCCTTCAAGTTGAGCAGGATATCCACGACGTCCTCCTGGACGCCTTCGATCGTGGAGTATTCATGAAGCACTCCCGCGATCTGCACTTCGGTCGCCGCGAATCCGGGCATCGACGAAAGCAGGACGCGGCGCAGCGCATTGCCGAGCGTATGGCCATACCCGCGCTCGAACGGCTCCATCACGACTTTGGCGTGATTGGGGGCAATGCCCTGGACATCGATGATGCGCGGTTTCAGAAATCCACTGGTTTGCATGTAAGACCCTCGATACGATGTGGCTTTCGCCGGATATTCGAGTGCAGCCTTATCTCGAATACAGCTCGACCACCAGACTTTCGTTGATCGTGGAAGGCAAATCGGAGCGTGCAGGAAGCGCCTTGAATGTGCCTTTCATTTCCTTTGCATTGACCTCGATCCATTCCGGGAAGCCGCGCGTTTCGGCCGCAGCGACCGAGCCCTTGACGCGAAGGTGTTCCTTCGTCTTGGGCGCAACTTCGACCGTGTCGCCCGGCCGAACTTGGTAGGAAGGCATGTTGACGCGCTTGCCGTTTACGAGGATGCCGTTGTGCCGCACGATCTGGCGCGCTTCGGTGCGACTCGCGCCGAACCCCATACGGTACGAAACGGTGTCCAGACGCGACTCCAGCAGCTGCAGAAGGCGCTCGCCCGTTACACCTTTGCTGCGCGAGGCCTCTGCATAGGTCTTGCGGAATTGGCGCTCGAGGAGTCCGTATATGCGGCGCAACTTCTGCTTCTCCCGCAGTTGCTTGCCGAAATCGGACATACGGCCGCCGCTTTTCTGTCCGTGCTGTCCCGGCGCATAGCTACGGCGCTCGATCGCGCATTTGTCAGTGAAGCATTTCTCGCCCTTGAGGAAGAGCTTCTCCCCCTCGCGGCGGCACTGGCGGCACTTGGCATCTAGATCTCGGGCCATGCGTATTCCTCTATATGCGCCGCTTTTTCGGCGGTCTGCAGCCGTTGTGGGGCACCGGCGTCACGTCCGCGATGCTGCTGATCTTGAGACCCAGCGCATTGAGGGCGCGCACCGCGGATTCTCGTCCGGGGCCCGGCCCCTTGATGCGCACCTCGAGATTCTTTACGCCGCACTCCTGTGCTGCGCGGCCAGCCTGCTCGGCCGCAACTTGGGCGGCGAACGGCGTCGATTTCCTCGAGCCCTTGAACCCTGCAGCGCCCGAGGTCGCCCTAGACAGGGCGTTGCCCTGGCGATCGGTAATGGTGACGATGGTGTTGTTGAACGAGGCGTGAATGTGGGCGATGCCTTCGGCCACGTTTTTTTTCACCTTCTTGCGAACGCGTGCTGCGGCGGTCGGTGCGACAGGCGGTTTTGCCATATACGGAATCCTCGTCTTTCTCAGCCGGCCTTCGGGGCCGCAGCGGTGATCTTGACCGCGGCCTTACGCGGGCCTTTCCGCGTGCGCGCGTTGGTGCGGGTACGCTGACCGCGAACCGGCAGTCCCTTGCGATGGCGGGTGCCGCGATAACAGCCGAGGTCCATCAGCCGCTTGATATTCATCGAGACCTCGCGACGCAAGTCGCCCTCGACGGTAAATCTTGCTACTTGCTCGCGCAGGCGCTCCATGTCTGACTCGGACAAGTCTTTGATTTTAGAATGCTTATTGACCTTGGCTGCGACGCAAATCGCCTGCGCGCGCGAGCGGCCGATGCCAAAGATCGCCTGCAGGGCGATCTCGGCATGCTGGTGATTCGCAATGTTGACTCCCGCTATCCGGGCCATACCCTGCTCCGTCTACCTACCGAAAGGAAACCCGAAATTATAACGTGAAATCCGTCCGTTAACTACCGTTTTGCTACCCCTGCCTCTGCTTGTGGCGAGGTTCCTTGCAGATGACGCGCACTACCCCCTTACGGCGCACGATCTTGCAGTTGCGGCAAATCTTTTTCACAGAGGCGAGTACTTTCATATGTGCTTCCTTTCGTTCTGTTCACTTCGCGCGGAATATGATGCGTCCGCGAGTCAGGTCGTAGGGGGTCAGCTCGACCGTCACCTTGTCTCCGGGGAGAATCCGGATGTAGTGCATGCGCATCTTCCCGGAGATGTGGCCCAGGATGACGTGTCCGTTTTCCAGCTTGACGCGAAAGGTCGCGTTGGGCAGGGTTTCCATGATCTCTCCCTGCATCT
>VBCH01000304.1 GCA_005884455.1 Betaproteobacteria bacterium | reverse complement strand
ATGCCCGCCAGGCCAATAAGGCCGGAGGGCACTACGACCTCGGCGCGAGCGGCCACGGCATTACCACCGATTGTAAGGATGCCAGTGGTGTTGCGGGTAGTGGTGGTGGGTCTAACTGCTTCACTGGCGAGACGTTGCAGGCGGTTTCGGTGGGCTGGATGTACACCTTCTGAAATAGACTGCTTTCTCTTAGCCTGTGGTAATTTAGGCGGGCGTCGAAAGACGCCCGCCTTTTCATTTCAAAAGCAGATCCGAATTGAAGCGCTTGCTCCTGTCATTGCCGCTTGCCCTCGCTGTCGCTGCTTCACCAGCCCTGGCGGCGTTCATCTTCAGGGTCGGCGATACGGTCTATGTCGACGGAAAGCAGTACAGCTGGGAGGAATGGAAAAAAATCCGTGACAATCCCGAATCGCTGAAGCAGCCGCAACCGGCGGCTGCGCCCACCGCGCCGCGGGCCGCGGCGTGCACCACGGCCATCTACTACGACGAGTTCCCCAGCGAGGACGAAAGCTTCAGTGCACCGCCGGCTTGGGCGCGCTCACGCGCGAGCAGATCCTGCAAAAGGGCTGGAAAGTGGATTTCGTCGAAAAGATCCCGCCTCCCTCCGATCAGCAGGCGCAGTCCCCACGCGGCATGCCGCTCTTCAAGTACAAGCTGGTGATTTCACGCTAGGGGCGGGCAGAAGCGGGTGGACTGTCCATCGCCGGCGGATCGTGATCAGGTGGAACTGAGCCGAAAGATCTTCCTTACGGGTGTCATCGCCGCGAGCGTCGCGGTTGCCGGCTGCGTGTCGTACGGCGGATTCGCGCCTGGCGTCTCGACGATGTGGGAGGTGCGGTCTAAATCGGGCAGACCGACCGACGTGCGTTTTTCTTCAGGCGAGGAGATCTGGGAATATGCGACCGGGCCGGAGGGAATCGAGACCTACGTCGTCGTGTTCGACGGAAACGACCTGGTACGGTCGGCACAGCAGGTTTTGACCGAAGATAATATCCATCGCCTCATTCCGCGGAAAACGACGCGGGAGGAGACGCGGAACCTGCTCGGCCGGCCTGGCGACGTGTATCAGGTGAACGGAAGCGAAGTCTGGGAATGGCGCCTCAAGCCGCAGGGATTCGCGCCGGAAATCCTGGTGGTGTACTTCGGCGGCGACGGCCTGGTGAGCAAAGTCACTCGGGTGGCGGAATCGGTCGGCGAAAGCCACAGAGGCAGAAGGTAAGAGCCACCCTGTGGCTCTCGAGCTGTCCGCAGGGGGGCGTCGCCGGCACGAGAGGAAGGTTTTATAAAAGAGGAGAGATCCGTGCGTGCAAGCATCATCCTCATCGTATTGGCGACCGCGGGCTGCTCATATTTCCCGAACCGATCGGAGCCCGCGCAACAGGGCACTTCCCCATCGACCCCTCGAGGTATCGATACCCTGTGCATGAACGATTGCCTGGGCTCCAGCGGGACGAAGGAATTTTGCGAGGATCGTTGCAGCTACTGATTTTTGCGCGAAGCGCTGCGATCAGTAGGCAGACCGCCCGCGAGTCGAATCAAGACCGTCCGACGAAGCCGGCGCCGGCGGTGCTACGGAAACGCCGCGCACCGCGTGTCTTTCGATCGCCTTGGCGACGAATCCCGAGGCTTTTGCGTCCTCGGCGAATTCGCGGATGTACTTCGCGCCGGCAGGGCGTCCCTGTGGAGTACCGATCGATTGCTGCACCGCCGAGAAACGCCCTTCGAGCACGCGCGCGCCTGGAAGTTTTTCCGCGTCCATCACGAGGCGGGGCTTGAGCCCGGCGAGCGCATCGAGCTTGTCGGTGACGAACAGTTCGTACGAAGCATCGACGGTTGGCGCGCGGAAGAGTTTGGCGCGTTGCAGGTTGCGGGTGAGATACAGGTCGTAGGCGCTCTTCGCGCTGACTGCGACGCGCACGCCTTCGCGGTCCACGTCCTTGACCGTGCGGATCGGCGAGCCCGCCGGAACGAGGTAGCCCGCCTCGATCTCCAGATACGCTGCGCTGAAAGCGATCTCGTTCGCGCGCGTGGGCTCGTTGCCGAGGAAGGCCACGTCCCACGCGCCGGATTTCACCGCGTCGGCCAGTTTTCCGGCGGTCTCGAAGGCAACCAGCTCGACGGGAACGCCGAGCCGCCTTCCGAGTTCCCGGCCCAGATCCACCGCGATGCCGCTGTATTGCCCGTCCGTACGTTCCTTGTTGACGAGCAGGAAATTCTGGACGTTGATTCCGACGCGCAGTTTCCCGGTCGGCGCCAATTCCGAGCGCGCGGCGGACGGAGCCTGAGGCGTCATCGCGCAGGAAGACAGCAGCAGCGCGGCGAAAGACATTGTTGCAAGTCGAATCATTTTGGATTCCTTTTCGAAGCGCGGGCCAGCCGGTCGTCCCGCTCGCGCATCAGCCTATAAACGCTGCCCAGCGCCAGGGTAGTGGCGGCGAGTCCCAGCAGTTCGTCCGCAGCGACTTCGTGCAGGTCGAGGCGATGAGCTTGCGGGCTAGGGCGAGCAGTGCGATGAGCAGCACGACCTTGATCTGGATGACGCTCTGTTCGCGCGTCACGACGTACTGGAGGGTGTGGTTGAACTCGAGCGCGATGAGGAGCATCAGGATCTCTCCGAACACCGATTGAAATACGGCTTGGTCGAGTGGGTCGAGCGCTTTCGAAGCCCTGGTAGAACGAGAGAACCGCCCACTGCGATTTCAAGCGGTCCCATTTGGCGGATTTGATCATTCTGCTTCCGGAGATTGGGCAGCAACACCACACTTGCGGCGGCTATTGTAGTACGAACTGGGGCGGTCTCTCGCAAGCGCAGAACCCGTCGCGCTGCGTCGACTCCCCTCGAGCCCATCGCCGAAATAAAAA
>VBCH01000179.1 GCA_005884455.1 Betaproteobacteria bacterium | reverse complement strand
GCGGCGATCACCCAGGCGGTGATCTCGCTCGCGCATTCGCTGGGGGTGCGGGTGATCGCCGAGGGAGTCGAGACCGTGGAGCAGCTGGAATTCCTGCGGATGCACCGTTGCGATCAGGCGCAGGGGTATCTCTTTTCCCCCGCCGTTCATCCCGAGGCGATGGCGCGGCTTCTGGCCGCCGGCTCGATCGAGCCGTCCGCAGGGAAACTCAACTAAAGGCGCCCGGCGCAGAGGAGGGGGGATGGAAAAAACGATCATGCTCGTCGAGGACAACCCGAACGACGAGGAGCTGACGCTGCGCGCGCTGCGAAAGGCCAACATCGCCAACAACGTTATCGTCGCGAGGGACGGCCAGGAAGCGGTCGACTTCCTGTTCGGCACTGGCCAGCACGCGGGGCGCGAGCCGCCGACGATGCCCGCCGTGGTCCTGCTCGATCTCAAGCTTCCCAAGCTCGACGGCATCGACGTGCTGCAACGAATACGCGCCGACCCGCGCACCAAGCTTATCCCCGTGGTGGTCCTCACCTCGTCGAGCGAGGACGAGGACATGTTGCGCAGCTACCAGTCGGGCGCGAACAGCTACGTGCGCAAGCCGATCGAGTTCTCCGCCTTCGCGAGCGCGGTCACCCAGCTCGGGATGTACTGGATCTTGATCAACCAGAGCCCGCCGAGGCGCGGCTGATCCTCCGCGCGCGCGCGGGGCACGCGCGCTAACATGGCGCAATGAGCCGCCATGCGGTCCGCCGCAGCCTCCTGCTCGCGCCGCTCTCCCAGCACAAGGGCAGGCTCGCTCTGTCCGTGCTCGCGATCGCGCTCGGCGTCGCGCTCGGCTACGCGGTCCAGCTCATCAACCAGGCGGCCATCAACGAATTCACCGCCGCCGTGCAGACGCTCTCGGGAGAGGCCGATCTCGCGGTGCGTGGCCCACGGGCGGGTTTCGACGAGTCGCTGTACCCGCGCCTGGCAAAGCTGCCCGAAGTGGCGGTGGCGAGTCCGGTGCTCGAGGTGGAGGCGCGGCTCCCCGGGCGCCGCGAGCCGCTCAGGATCCTGGGGCTCGACCTCTTTCGCGCCGCCCGCATCCAGCCTTTCCTCTCGTCCGGGGAATGGGGCGAGCGGCTGGATTTTCTGCGCCCGGACCGGATTTTTCTCTCCACCGCGGCCTCCGAGTCGCTCGGCCTGAAAAGAGGCGACGCGCTTTCCGTCCAGGTGGGCCTGCGGGTGCTTTCGCTGCAGGTCGCCGGAGTGCTGGGCGAGGCCCGCCGCGAGCGATTCGCGATCGTCGACATCGGCGCCGCGCAGGCGATCTTCCTGCGCCCGGGCTCTTTGAACCGCATCGACCTGCGGCTGCACCCGGGGGCCGACGCGGAGCGCCTGGCCGGGCGCCTGCGTGCCGAGATGCCGCCGGGCACTCTGGTCGAGCGGCCGGACGCCGACGTCGAGCGTAGCGGAGCGCTGTCGCGAGCCTACCGCGTCAACCTCAACGTGCTGGCGCTGGTGGCGCTCTTTACCGGCGGACTGCTCGTTTTTTCGGCGCAGGCTCTCGCCGTGGTGCGCAGGCGCGCGCAGCTCGCGCTGCTTCGCGTCTTGGGCATGACGCGTCGGGAGCTGGTTGCGATGCTGCTCGCCGAAGCGGCCGTCGTCGGCGCGATGGGGGCGCTCGCCGGAATCGCGCTCGGCCATGCGAGCGCCGCGTTCGTGCTCGAGCGCTTCGGCGCAGAGCTCGGGGGCGGATATTTCCGGGGCCTCGCGCCTACGCCCGTGCTCGACTGGCCGGCGCTCGCGCTGTTCTTCTCGCTCGGGATCCTCGCAGCGGTGCTCGGCAGCCTCGCGCCGGCCCTGGAAGCGGCCGGCGCCGAACCCGCGCCCGCCTTGAAGGCGGGCGATGAAGAGCGCGCGCTGCGGCGCTTGCAGCCGGTGTGGCCGGGACTTGCGGTGCTTCTTGCCGGAGTGGCTCTCACCCGGGCCGGACCGGTGGGCGGGCTGCCATTGTTCGGCTATGGCGCCATCGCGCTCTTTCTGATCGGCACGGTGATGCTGATGCCGCGCATCGCCGTGCTCGGGTTCCGTCTCGCCCCGCTCCTCGGGCCGGTATCGGCGCGCATCGGGCTCGCGCAGCTTCGCGGTGCGCCGGGACAGGCGGGGGTGAGCCTCTCCGCGATTGTCGCAAGCGTGAGCCTCATGGTATCGATGGCGATCATGGTCGCCTCCTTCCGCCAGTCGCTCGACGAGTGGCTGGAGCGCGTGCTGCCGGCGGATCTGTATTTGCGCGCGGGACTGGGCTCGGACACGGCCTTTCTCTCGCCCGCCGATCAGCAGGCGATCGCGACGCTGCCCGGGGTCCGCCGCGCGGAGTTCCTGCGCAGCCAGCGCCTGCTCGTCGCTCCGGACAGGCCGCCTCTCACGCTCCTCGCCCGCGCGGTCGAGGCCGAGGGCAGGGTGCCGCCGCTCCTCGGTGCGGCGCATGCGCTCAAGGCGGGCGAACCGCCGGCGGCGTGGGTGAGCGAGGTCGCCTCCGATCTGTACGGGTGGCGGCCCGGAGCGGTCATCGAAATCCCGCTCGGCGGGCGGCGTGCGCGCTTCACCGTCGCGGGCATCTGGCGCGATTACGCGCGCCAGCAGGGCGCGGTGCTGATCGAGCGCTACGAGTACCTGCGCCACACCGGCGACGCCCACGCCGACGATGCGGCGCTGTGGCTCGCGCCGGGCGCGGACACGGCGAGCGTGACGAGTGAAATCCGGACGCGCGTCGCGGGCGGCGCGAACCTCGAGATCGCCGGCCCCGGAGAGATCCGCGAAGTCTCGCTCAAGATCTTCGACCGCACTTTCGCGGTGACCTATGCGCTCGAGGCGGTGGCCGTCGCGATCGGCCTGTTCGGGCTGTCCTCGAGCTTCGGCGCGCTGGTGCTGGCGCGGCGGCGCGAGTTCGGCGTTCTGCGCCACCTCGGAATGACGCGGCGACAGATCGGCTCCATGCTCGCCGCGCAGGGCCTCTTGGTGAGCGCTCTGGGTCTCGCGGTGGGCCTCACGCTCGGCTGGGTGATCAGCCTCGTGCTTATCCACGTCGTGAACCGACAATCGTTTCATTGGGGCATGGAGCTGCACCTGCCCTGGCAGCTCCTCGCCGAATTCGTCGCTGTGATGCTCGTGCTGGCGACATTCACCGCGATCGCGAGCGGGCGCCAGGCGATGAGCGGGGAGGCGGTGCGGGCGGTGAAGGAGGACTGGTGAGGCTCGCGCCCGCGCTGGCGCTCGCCTTGTGTCCCGTCTTCGTCTACGGGCAGGGCGATTATCCGACGGTGCGCCCAGGCGCGGCGCTGCAGTTCCCGCGCGACCACGGCAGCCACCCGCAGTTCCGCAGCGAATGGTGGTACATCACCGGATGGCTCAGGGCGGCGGGCGGCAGGGAGCTCGGCGTGCAGCTCACTTTTTTTCGCAACCGGCCGCGCGTCGCGGAAGATGTTTCGAGCCGGTTCGCGCCGCGGCAGCTGCTCTTCGCGCATGCCGCGCTCGCCGATCCGCTCGCCTCAGGGCTGCTGCACGATCAGCGCGCCGCGCGCGCGGGCTTCGGGCTCGCCCAGGCCGAAGAGGGCCGCACCGAGGTCGCGATCGAGGACTGGTGGCTCAGGCAAGCCGGGAGCGGCTACGAGGCGGAGGTCACGGCGCGCGATTTCCGCTACAGCCTCCGGTTCGATGCGAAACAGGCGGTGCTGCTCCAGGGCGAACGCGGCTTCAGCCGCAAGGGACCGAACCCGGCGCAGGCGAGCTACTACTACAGCCTTCCGCATCTCGCGGTCGCGGGCAGCGTCGTCATCGGCGGACGCCTGCTGGAGGTCTCGGGCGAAGCCTGGCTCGATCACGAGTGGTCGAGCGAGGCTCTCGCGGAAGGAGCGGTCGGCTGGGACTGGATCGGAATCAATCTTGCCGACGGCGGTGCGCTGATGGCCTTCCGGATCCGCACGAAGGACGGCGCCAGCTTCTGGGCGGGCGGAACTCTGCGGGGCGCCGACGGCCGCGTGCGCAGCTTCAAGCCGGAAGAGGTCCGTTTCGAGCCGCTCGGGCGCTGGCGCTCGCCGCGGACCGGAACCGAATATCCGGTTGCGGTGCGCGTCGCAGCCGGCGCCCTGACCCTGGAGATCGAACCGCTCATGGAGGACCAGGAGCTCGACGCGCGCGCGAGCACCGGCACCGTCTACTGGGAGGGCGCCGTGCGCGCCAAACAAGGGGAAACCATGGTTGGACGCGGCTACCTCGAGCTGACCGGATATTGGAAACCGCTCAGGCTATAGCAAGAGCCGACGCGGTTTCGGTAAACTTGCGGGATCCGCTAAAGAACAGAAGAAAGCCGAGTTTGTCCGAGAAAGCCGATCATTCCTTCGTCGCCGTTCAAGGCCGCAAGCTCGAAGTTCAGAAAATTCCCGGCGCCAATCGGGACGCGCCGACTCTGGTCTTTCTCCACGAAGGACTGGGCTCGGTCGCGATGTGGCGCGATTTCCCGCAGAAGGCCGCTGCGGCGACCGGGTGCGCCGCGGTGGTCTACTCGCGCTACGGCTACGGTCAGTCCGAAGTGCTGCGCGGACCACGCGCGGTCGACTACATGCACGTCGAAGCGCTCGAGGTCCTGCCGGAGCTGCTCGAGCGGCTCGGCGTCGGCGAGCCGGTTCTCGTGGGCCATTCCGACGGCGGATCGATCGCGCTTATCCACGCTGCGATGAACGACAGCGTCAAGGGGCTGGTGCTCATGGCTCCGCATGTTTTCGTCGAAGACGTCAGCGTGAAGAGCATCGCGGAGGCGAGGACCGCCTTCGAGGAGACCGACCTCGCGCAGAAGCTCGGCCGCTATCACGCCGATGCGGCGAGGACGTTCCGGGGGTGGAACGACATCTGGCTGCACCCGGACTTCAGGAGCTGGAACATCGAGGAGGTCCTGCCGCGCATACATTGCCCGGTGCTCGCGATCCAGGGTTTCGACGACGAGTACGGGACGATGGCGCAGCTCGAGGCGATCGCGAGGCAGACCGGCGGCCCGATCGAGCTCCTGCGCCTCGCAGACTGCCGGCACTCGCCCCACCGCGACCAGCCCGGCGTGGTGCTCGAGGCGATGACGAGCTTCATCGCCCGGCTCGAGGGCGGGCCCTAGGCGCGCGATCTGGAACGGGCGGATTTGAGGCACAATACCGCGCGCCAATTGCGAATCCAACCTCCAGGCGCTCATGAACCCGAATCTCAAGCTCGACATCTTCCCGCACATCTTTCCGCAGGCGTTTTTCGAGCGGGTGAAGGCGATCGCGGAGCAGAGTCCCACGCTCGCCGCCCAGATCAAGCGCTGGCTGCACATCCCGGTGCTGTGGGACCTGGAAGCGCGCCTGCGCATGATGGAGCGCTTTCCAGGGTACAAGCAGATCCTCACCTTGTCGCTCCCGGCGATCGAGTTCCTCGCGCCGCACGACCAGTCGCCCGAGCTCGCGCGCCTGGCGAACGACGGCATGGCGGAGATCGTCGCCAGGCACCCGGACCATTTCCCCGCCTTCGTCGCCTCGCTCCCGATGAACAACGTCCCCGAGGCGCTGCGCGAGATGGAGCGCGCGATCGAGAAGCTCGGCGCGAAGGGCATCCAGATCTTCACCAACGTGAACGGCCGTCCGCTCGACGATCCGGAGTTCTACCCGATCTTCGAGCGCATGGCGGGCAAGTACGACCTGCCCGTCTGGGTGCACCCGACGCGCACCGCGAAATTCGCCGACTACGTGAGCGAGAGCAAGTCCAAGTACGAGATCTACTGGCTGTTCGGCTGGCCCTACGAGACGAGCGTTTTTATGGCGCGGCTCGTGTTTTCCGGGATGATGGAAAGGCTTCCTAATCTCAAGATCATCACGCACCACCTGGGCGCGATGGCGCCGTTCTTCGACGCGAGAATCGGCTACGGGATGGATCAGCTGGGCACGCGGACTTCCGACGAGGACTACAGCGTCATCCTGAAGCGCATGGCGAAGCGCCCGGTCGATTACTTCAGGATGTTCTACGCGGATACCTCGGTGAACGGCTCGGCCTCGGCCACGCGCTGCGGCCTGGATTTCTTCGGCTCGGACCATGTGCTCTTCGGCACCGATTGCCCCTTCGATCCGGAAGGCGGCCCGCTTTTCGTGCGCGAGATCATCAAGGCCGTCGACTCGCTGAAGCTCAAGGACGACGACCGGCGCAAGGTCTATTTCGGCAACGCCATCCGCATGCTGAGGCTGGAGCTGCCCGCGGCGCCGAAGAGGGAAGCAAGACCAAGATCGCGTCCATCCAGGAAAAAGACCAGTAAGAAAGCCAAATGACAATCCCACGAGACCGCGTTAAATACTCTGCCATCGTCGACCGTCCGAAGCTCAGGCTTCCCGCCGGCAAGCGCATCGTCGTCTGGACCATCGTCAACCTCGAGGTCTGGGACATTTCCAGGCCGATGGCGCGGCAAGTGCTGCCGGCGCCCACCGGGGTGCCCCTCCTGCCAGACGTGCCGAACTGGAGCTGGCACGAGTACGGCATGCGCGTGGGCTTCTGGCGCTTTCATGCGCTCTATCAGCGTTTGAAAATCCGGCCGACCGTCGCGATCAACGCGCGCGTGTGCGTGGACTACCCGCGCGTCGCGCAGGCGTGCAAGGACTCGGGCTGGGAATTTATGGGCCATTCCTACGAGCAAGGTCCCATCCACAATGAAAAGGACCAGCCGGGGATGATCCGGCGCTCGCTCGATACCATCGAGCAATTCACCGGCAAGCGCCCGGTCGGATGGCTGGGGCCTGGGCTCACCGAGACCTACGACACGCCCGAGCACCTTACGGCGGCGGGAGTCAAATACATCGGCGACTGGGTCTACGACGACGAGCCCACCGAGATTTCAACCGCAAACGGGCCGCTCGTCACGCTGCCTTACACCGTGGAATGCAACGACATTCCGATGATGATCGTGCAGCACCACGAAGCGGCGTACTGGACGCGAAAGTGCATCGACTGCTTCGAGCGGCTGTACAAGGAAGGCGCCGGGCGCCCGAAGATCATGGCGATCGCCATCCATCCCTACATCAGCGGCCAGCCGTTCCGCATCGAGTACCTGGAGGACGTATACAGCGCGATCGCCAAGCACAAGGGCGTGCTGCACTGGAACGGCGAGCAGATCCTCGACTGGTACCTGAGGGCGAGGAAGGAAGCGAAATAGGGCGGAGGGCCGCGTCGTGATCGTTGTGATCGTCCGCGTCCGGTGTTCCGATGAATGCCCGGGTATTGCCTGCAGCATCAGAGACCCCGCAGACCACCCGACGGAAGTTGTTGATGCCCTCGCAGGCGACACTGGCTCCCGGAGCATCGCCGCCGGGCGGGATGAGCAGCTGGAAGCCGCGAGAGTCACTTCCCACAAACCCCACACCCGAGCTAGTGAAGCCGACAATGACCCCGGCGTCATTGATGCCTCGCGCAGCCGAGTTGACGTCGGCGATCTTGAATCGGGTAAGGAACGGCGCTAGTTCGAGTTTGCCCTTGACGAGCGTTCCCTGCTGCCAGACGAATGCGTACCGCCCAAGGCCCGGTAGCCGACCATCGCCAGTGATGCGCCCGTCGGCGTTCATCCCCTGTGTTATCGAAACACCTGCGCCAGATCCAGGCGGGGTCGCATCAGTGAAGCTGCCGGCGGGGGGATCATAGACGAATCCCGAAAATACAGTGAATGCGTCATCGTAGCTAAAACCCGTCACGAGACCGGATTGGCTTATTGCGCGCGCCTCGGTGTTGTCCCAGCCTGGCCGAGAAAAGAATGTGTAGCTCGAGCCGATGAGAATAAAACCTTGCTCGTGAGACGGATCTGAGGCGGGAAAGGCGGAGCCCACGATGGCGCCGGCGTTGTTGATGCCCAGCGCGGCGGAGACGTTATAGCCCGCCGGAGGTGGGGGCAGTGGCGTAAAAATTCCCCTGCGGTAAATTCCGGTCTTGCTGCCATCAGCACTGGTTACCGCAACCTGACCCTTGTCGTTCAGTCCGAAGGCTTGGCTAATTGGACCTATGCTTGGAATGAGGATTTCCGTCCAGGAGTACCCAGCGGCGTTTGCCGAGCCGATTGTGAAGATAAGTGTCAACGCGCTCGCGACACTGACGCGCTCGATGAATGATGCGTTCATGGCTTCCCCCTTCGCGACGGCTGCTAGCCATGGTACTACGGGCGCGCTTCGACGCCAATGTCGAGGTGCGCTTGGGCCACCTTGGTCGTTATTGAACGGCAATGAGCGCATCAAGCCGGCGTTCTACCGCCTTGATACCCCCAACGGTACTTCCCGCCGGAATCCTGGGCGCGAACGTCCGCTTTGGGTCGATGGCGGACGCCAAGTACGTCCCCGACCGGCGTTCGAACCCGGACCTACGGATTAACAGGTCTGGTCGCCCGCCGGAGCGCGACGTTTGGCGTCAGCGGGCGCGAGTCTACGCCAATTCACGCCACCTTTGAACCGCATTGCCGAGCGTACAATGATCCCGTTTTCGGTGTCCCCCGTCATGTGAAATCGTGGGTGGTCGGGCCGCCCGTCTGGAGGCTGAAATGCAATCACGTCGACGCCTGGCAGGTCTGCTGGTCCTTGGAATTGTCGTCGCCGCTGGACATGCGACGCCCACGTCCGGACAGGCCGGTTCCGGAGCTGCTGCACGACCGGCACAGGCATCGGAGCGGGCGCGTCCCGCCGATCTCCATCCCGAAACGGGCAACCGTTTTCCGCCGATCAGGCGCGATGCGTTGAACGAGGCCGAGAAGAAGCTGTACGATACGCGCGGCGTCACAGACGGGTTCGGACCGGCAGCACTGCGGCTCTACAGTCCGCCCGTGGCTGAGAGCATGACAGCCGTGAACGACTACCTCCGGCGCAAGTCCGGTCTCGAACCTCGCCTCGTCGAGTTGGCGATTCTGGTGACGGCGCGGGAGATGGACGCCGAATACGTCTGGACCTCCCACGAACCAGCCGCCCGGAAGGCGGGCCTGGAGCAGGCGATCATCGACACGGTGAAGTTCCGCCGGGCCGCGAGCGCGCTGGGAGAAAAGGAGAGGGTCATCGTCCAGCTCGGACGCGATGCGATCGGCAAACGCAAAGTCGATTCGGAGACCTTCGCCCGCGCCGTGAAGCTGTTCGGGCATCAGGGCGTCGTCAACATTGCGTCGCTGATCGGTGACTACGCGGCGACCGCGATTCTCCTGAACGTCGCCGACCAGCACGTACGGGACGTCTCTCTGCTGCCGGTCCCCTGAGCGCGTTGACACGCGCCTTCCAGAAGTTCACGCGATGCAGGCGAAGCCGCCACGAAAATACGCATCGTCGGGTTAGCCCGCGTTCCGGTGTGAGATA
>VBCH01000178.1 GCA_005884455.1 Betaproteobacteria bacterium | reverse complement strand
AAGCGCTTTCCCGTGCACACGCTGAAACTGGACGGCTCGTTCGTTCGCGGCGTATACGACAGCAGCAACGACGTGGCGATCGTCGATGCGACCATCGCGCTGGCACGAAGCCTCGGCCTCAGGGTCGTCGCAGAGGGCGTCGAAACCGCCGAGCAGCATGCGCTGCTCGGGGAACTGGGTTGCGACGACTGCCAGGGCTATTACACCTTCCGGCCACTGCCGGCCGCGGCGATGGAAAAACTTCTGGGCACGAAGCATCAAGCTTTCCCTACAGACCGGTAGGGCCCGAGATCACCCCATTGACGCCAGCCGCCGTACTCCGGCACCCAAACTAGAGAGGAAATCATGCCAGTCAAGAAAATCCTGATCGTCGACGATTCGCCGACCGACCGCCAAGTCCTGCTGGAGAAGCTCTCCAAGCACGGCTACCAGTGCGTGACCGCCGCAAGCGGAGACGAGGCGATCGCCAAGTCTAAGAGCGAGCTGCCGGATCTCATTCTGATGGACGTCGTCATGCCCGGCACGAACGGCTACGAGGCGACACGCGCCATCGCCCGCGACGATGCGACCCGGCACATCCCGGTGATCATCTGCACCGGAAGAAAGCAGCAGAGCGACCGCCTCTGGGGCCTGCGCCAAGGAGCCGTCGATTATCTGATGAAGCCGATCGACTACAGCGTGCTTCTGGAGAAAATCGCAGCCTTGCCATGAACTATACGATCCGCCCCGACGGCGATCTCTTGCGGGCCCATATATGGGGCAGGGATACCGACAATCCCCCGTCTCATATTTGCAAGGCCATCCTCGAGGAGGGCCGGAAACACGGACTGAAACGCATCCTGGTCGAGCTGAATCAGGAGCGGCCGCTCTCCGCCGCGAGCCAGTACATTCTCGTGGAGAAACTGCCCGAGCTCGGGCTCACGCACGAGCACCGGATCGCGCTCGTCCATCACACGCCCGGACTTCACGAGGCGAATGACATGATCGATCTCGTCGCCAGGAACCGCAGCATCAACGTGCGTACTTTCCGGGACGTGCGCTCGGCGACCGAGTGGCTGCACTCGCCCGATCCCTGGCCCCCTGCGGAGACCCTCGAATGATCCGTCGCATGCTGCTCACGGTCAGAAATCGCAGGCAGTTTCGCATGAGCTGGCGCGCCGCCTGGATCTTTGCCGGCGGGCGATGAGGTTCCAGGTCAAGCCGCCGTACGGCGCGGAGCTTGACGTTCCCGCGGGCCGGGCCGAGGATACGCCTTCGAACAAACCACAGAGGGGATCCCCATGCCACACCGCCGTTCCACGATGCATGCGATGTTCATCGCCGCGTTCGCGCTCGCGGCGAGCAGCACGGTCTCGGCGCAGCAGAAAAGCGGCAAGCACCACACGCTTGCCGCGACCCTCGAGACGGTGCAGTGGGGCTGGCTCGATCCAAATGAGCCGCCCAAGCTCAAGGTGAATTCCGGCGACACGGTCTCGATCGAGACCATGATGCACGCGCACGACAAGGTCAAGCCCGGCGCCACGATGGACGATATCGTCGCGCTGCGCAAGGCCAACCCCGGCGGCGGGCCGCATTCGATGACCGGGCCGATCTACGTCGAGGGCGCCGAGCCCGGCGACGTGCTCGAAGTGCGCATCCTCAAAATCGTGCCCAAGCCCTTCGGAGTCAACTTCAATCTCCCGGGCAAGGATTTCCCGACCATCGGCGCGCTCGCGCCGGAAATGCCCGACGGCTTCGTACGTTTCATGCCGCTCGACCTGAAAACACGCACCGCCGAGTTCAAGCCCGGGATCACCATCGATCTCAAACCCTTTCCCGGGACGTTCGCCGTCGGCATCGATCCCAACGATCCGTCGCCGCGCAAAGGCGGCGTGAAGGACAACCCGATGGCGCCCGTCTCGACGCTGCGGCCCTGGAAGAACGGCTCGAACATGGACATCAACGAGCTGCAGGCAGGCTCGACCGTCTTCTTTCCGGTGTTCCTGAAGGGCGGCCTCATCTGGACCGGCGACTCGCACTGCCGCCAAGGCAACGGCGAGGTGAACCTCACCGCGCTCGAGTGCTCCTTCAAGGAAATCAGGATTCAGCCGGTCGTGCGCAAGGACATGAAGCTCGAGTGGCCGCGCATCGAGACGCGGACCCATTGGATCTCTGTCGGATTCGACGAAGACCTCAACAAGGCGATGGTGAACGCCGTGCGCGAGGCCGTGGACTTCCTCGCTGCGCAGAAAATGGTGCCGCTCACACGCTACGAGGCGTACTCGCTCGTCTCGATGGTGGGCGACTGCCGCGTCTCGCAGATCGTGGACGTGCGCAAAGGCGTGCACTGCATGATCCCGAAGTCGGTGTTCACGAAGAAATAAGTCAAGGGGCGCGCGCCGCGACGCCCAGCGGCGGCGCGCTCGCCTTTTTCTTCGGGGCCGCCGCCGGCGCGAGACCGGAGCCGCCTAGCCGGAGCGCCTGAGGCTCAAGGCGCCTGGTCCCATCGCCCAGAGCACAAGGAGCCCGCCCATGATGGATACGTTTTTCATGAAGTGAGCCATCTGTTCCTGGCCGCCCGCGGGGCTGTGAAACACCAGGGTGACCGGAATCATCCACAGGACCAGCGCCGCCGCGGCCCAGCGGGCATTCCAGCCGGCGATGATCGCGAGCGCAGCCACGATTTCTATGATGCCCGAGGCAATGAGGAGCACCTCGGGAAACGGCAGACCGACCTTGGTCATATAGCCCAGGGTCGGGGCGTAATGCACGAACTTGTCGATTCCCGACAGCAGGAAAATCAGCGCGAGGAGTATGCGGCCGGCAAGGGCGGCGAGGCTGTTCATGGGCGGGCTCCTTGGAGTGTGAGCGGGAATTGGAGCATACAATAACGGGCCATCGCCGGGAGAACGCCATGTCCGCATCGCCGCGGGAAATCGTGCGCAACAACGTCAAAGAGAAGCTCGCGCGCGGCGAGGTCGTGTCGTCGATCACGGTGCGTCTGGTGCGCTCGATCGAGATCGCGCGGATCGCGAAAACGGCCGGCTTCGATTCCCTCTACGTGGACGTCGAGCATTCGAGCCTGTCGCTCGAGACGACCAGCCAGATCTGCATCGCCGCCCTCGAGATCGGCGTCGCGCCCTTCGTGCGCGTGCCGAGCACCCGGCCCGAGCACGTATCGCGGGCGCTCGACGGCGGCGCGCTCGGCGTGATCGCGCCCCATATCCGCTCTGCCGCCGAGGCGCGCGAAGTCGTCGCCTCGGCGAAATATCCCCCCTTCGGCGAGCGCTCCATGGGAGGTGCGCTGCCGCATCTGCAGTACCGCTCCTTCCCTGCCGCGGAGGCGAACGCGGCGATGAACGAGGCGACCATGGTGGTGGTGCAGTTCGAGACCGCGGATGCGATCGACAAGGCCGACGAGATCGCGGCGGTCGAAGGCGTGGACATGGTGCTGATGGGCACCAACGATCTCCTCGCCGACATGGGACTCGCGGGGCAATACGAGCACGAGCGGGTGCGCGAAGCCTATTCGCGCACGATCGCCGCCTGCCGCAAGCACGGCAAGCACGTCGGCGTGGGGGGTCTCGCCACGCGCCCCAAGCTCGCCGCCGAGTTCGTGAAGATGGGCGCGCGCTACGTGTCGACCGGCACCGACCTCGCGTTCCTGCTGGCCGAATCCACCGCGCGCGCGAAGCAGGTACAGGAGATGGCGCTGCGATGAGCGAGCGCGTATTCGTCGAGCACGACGAGGCCGACGCCTTTGCGAAGGCGCTGCTCGCCGCGCACGGAGTGCCGAAGAAGGACGCCGCGACCGTCGCCGCCTGCCTGGTGCGCGCCGATCTGCGCGGCGTGGACACGCACGGCCTCGTGCGCCTGCCGGGATATCTCGACCGCCTTCGCCGTGGCCTCATCAACCCCAAGCCGAAGCTCTTACCCAAACGCGTCGCATCCACGGCGGCGGCGCTCGACGGCCAGAACGGCTTCGGATTCGTGATCGGCACGCGCGCCATGGCGGAAGCGATCTCGCTCGCGCGCAAATCGGGGATCGGGATCGCCTCGGCGCGGAGAAGCACCCACTTCGGCATGGCGGCGTCCTACGTGCTGCAAGCGCTCGACGCGGGCTTCGTTTCCCTCGTGTTCACCAACGCCTCTGCCGCCATGCCGCCCTGGGGCGGGCGCGAAGCCCTTCTCGGCACGAGCCCGCTTGCCGCGGGCGCCCCGGGCGGAGAGCTCGCGCCTTTCGTGCTCGACATGTCGCCCGCAGTCGCCGCGCGCGGCAAGATCCGGATCGCCGAGAAGCGCGGCGAGAAGATCCCCCTCGGCTACGCGCTCGACGGAGAAGGGCGCCCCACGACCGATCCGGCGGAAGCCCTCAAGGGCGTGGTGCTGCCGATCGGAGGACCGAAGGGCTCGGGCCTGTCGATGCTCATGGACATCTTCGGGGGCGTGCTCTCGGGCGCGGCCTTTGCCGGCGACGTGACCGATCAATACAAGGTGTTCGACCGGCCGCAGAACGTGGGACACTTCTTCCTCGCGATGAGGCCGGACCTGTTCGTGTCGAAGAAGGAATACCGCGCCCGCATGGACACGCTGGTCGAGCGCGTGCGCAGCTGCCCGAAGGCCGAAGGCTTCGACGAGATCCTGATGCCGGGCGAGCTCGAGGCGCGCGAGGAAGAAAGGCGCCGCAAGGGCGGCATCCCGTACAGCCCGGCCCAGATCGACCCCTTGCAGAACGAAGCCGCGCGCTCCGGAGTCGCCAGGCTCGACGTCTCGGCCACGCCCCTGGATTCCTGAGATCCGGATATGAAGAGGATAGCGGTCGCCGCCCTGCTAGCAGCCGCACAGGCGGGCGCGCTCGCGCAGACCTTCCCCGCCAGGCCCGTGCGCATCGTCGTCGCATTCCCGGCGGGCGGAGGCACCGACATCGTCGCGCGCCTGCTCGCGCCCAAGCTCACCGAAATCTGGAGCCAGCAGGTGATCGTGGACAACCGCGCCGGGGCGAGCGGCGTGATCGGCACCGAATTCGCCGCGCGCTCTGCGCCGGACGGCCACACGCTCTTCCTGGGAACGCTGGGCAATCTCGCGGTCAACCCGCACCTGATTGCAAAGATGCCCGTAGATCCCCTGCGCGATTTCGCTCCGGTTACTCAGGTCGTCGCGGTGCATTTCGTGATGGTCGCGCACCCCTCGCTGCCCGCCCGCAACGTCAACGAGCTGATCGCGCTCGCGAGATCGCGCCCCGGGCAGATCAATTATTCTTCCTCGGGTCCGGGCGGTGCGCCGCACCTCGCGGGCGAGCTCTTCAAGAGCATGGCGAAGGTCAATCTCGTTCACGTTCCGTACAAGGGCAGCTCGCCGAGCTTCCAGGATCTGCTCGGAGGGCAGGTGTCGCTCACCTGCGACAGCCTGGTGCAAGCCCTCCCATACATACGCGACAAGCGGCTCGTCGCGCTCGCGGTGCTCGGCGCTGCGCGCTCGCCGCTTCTCCCCGAGGTGCCGACCGTCGCCGAATCGCTTCCCGGTTACGAGCTCACCAATTGGTTCGGCTTGGTCGCGCCGGCGGCGGTTCCGCGCGCGATCGTCGGGAAGATCCACGGCGACATGGTCAAGGTGCTGCAGGATGCCGGGGTGTCGGAAAAGCTTTCCGCGATGGGCGCGACCGCGGTCGGCAACACCCCCGAGCAGTTCGGCGCGGTGATGCGCGCGGATTCCGAAAAATGGGCCAAGCTGATCCGGGAAGCCGGTATCCGGGCGGAGTGAAAAAATGGAAGCGATCAAGCTGGAGGACTACGAGATCGACGTGCTCATCCAGGGCTTTCCCGGCAGGATGGTCTGCCACGGAGGCCTGGGCTGGAGCACGATCGCGCTGATCCGCGGCCGCGGGCACGTCGCCCTGGTGGACGTCGGCAGCTTCAGCATGAGGAAAGGCCTGATCGCGCAGCTCGCGAAGCGCGGCCTGGAGCCCGCCGACGTGACCGACGTCATCCTCACGCACTCGCATTACGATCACTCGCTCAACTGGATCCTGTTCCGACAGGCGCGAATCATCATCGGCGCAAGGGAGCTCGCCTGGTCGATGTCCGAGCCCTGGGGCGAGACCCCCGTGCCCGAGCTGTACATACGCGAGCTGGAAAGCTGGCCCTCGCTGCAACCCGTGGCGGCCGAGCAGGAATGCATGCCGGGGCTCAAGGCGTACGCCGCGCCCGGGCACACCCCCGGGCATCTCGTCTACGTGCTCGAAGGGAAGGAGCGCGACGCGATCTTCACCGGCGACGCCGCGAAGAACCGCGCTGAGCTGCTCTCGCGCAAGGGCGAAGCCACCTACGACGCCGCGCTCAGCGCGGCGTCGATCGAGAGGATCTGGCAACTGTGGCGAAGACGCCCGGGAAGCGTCCTCGTTCCCGGCCACGACCTGCCGATGACGCAGCGGGACGGGCACATCGAATACCTCGGCAAGCGCGAGGCGGCGCTCAAGGCGTGGTTCGGCGAAGACATCGAGACGACCACGCTGATCGAGTTGGGTCCGCGATAGTTCCCTCGGAATTCAACCGGAGTAAAGAGACCGATGAAAAATCCCATAACCCTCGCCGTCCTCGCTCTTGTTTTCGCGACCGCGTATGCGGGCGCGGCGCAGGCGCAGACTTACCCCAGCAAGGCGATTCGCATGGTCATTCCCTTTCCGCCCGGCGGCAGCAACGACGTGGTCGGGCGAATGATCGCCTTCCAGCTTTCCGAGCGGCTCGGCAAGCAAGTGGTCGTCGACAACCAGGGCGGCGCGGGCGGCATCATCGGCACAGAGGCCGTTGCGAGAGCCCCTGCCGACGGACACACGCTGCTCCTCATTTCCGTCGCCCATGCGTTCGGCGCCTCGATGTACAAGCTGCCCTACGATCCGATCAACGCCTTCGCTCCGGTCGCCCTGCTCGGCACCGGGCCCGTGGTGCTCGCCGTCACCACGAAGCTGCCGGTCGATTCGCTGAAAGATCTGCTCGCGCTCGCAAGGGAAAAACCCGGGCAGCTGAATTACGCCTCGGCCGGCGTCGGCAGCTTCCAGCACCTGGCGAGCTCGCTGTTCAAGCTGCAATCGGGCCTGGACATCGTGCACATCCCGTTCAAGGGCGGGGGCCCCGCGATGATGGACGTGATCGCGGGCAACACCCAGATCGCCATCGGCTCACTCATCCAGACGCTGCCCCACATCCGTTCGGGACGCTTGAAGCCGCTGGGCGTGGGAAGCGCCAAGCGCGTCGCCGCCCTGCCCGACCTGCCGACGATCTCGGAGGCGGGGGTTCCCGGTTACGAAGCCACCAACTGGTGGGGCATCGTCGCGCCCGCCGGCACCCCGCGTCCGGTCATCGAGCGGCTGCACAAGGAGCTCTCGGTGATCCTCGCCTCGGCCGAAACGAAGAAGCGCTTCGAG
>VBCH01000177.1 GCA_005884455.1 Betaproteobacteria bacterium | reverse complement strand
GCGACTTCTCGCGCAGGTTGTGCGCCTTTTCGGTGTTGAGCGCGAGGATCTGCCAAGCGACCTCGCGCCTGGGAACGACGAGCGCCGTGATGGCCCGCGCGCCGAGCCTGCGCATCGCCTCGAGTCGGTGCCGGCCGTTCGGGGTCCAGAAACCTCCTTCTGGCGCGGTGACCGCGATCACCGGGTCGAGAAACATTCCCGTGCGGTCGAGGACATCGGCGAGCTTGCGATGATGCGCCTGCGAAAGATCGCGCTGGAAGGGCGTCGGCTCGATGCGCCCGATCGGAAGGATCGCGAGGAGTAGCGCGTTTTTTCCGAGCGGATCGCTGTAGGCTCCGAGAACCAGGCCGCCTTCGCGCTCGACTCTGCCGCGCACTTCCTCGGCTTCGGCGGGAAGCGAGTCGAGCCGGCATTCGGCAGGCAAGAGGCCGCGCGTGCCGGGCTTGGCCTTCCGCGGCGTGCGCTTCGCGGGGGCGCGCTTGAGTCCGGACTTGCGCTTGGGTTTCGCGGTCGCCATGGGCTAGGATGAGCGCATGGGCGCGGGGCCGGGCGCAACGCGTTTTTTCTTCTCCAAGAATTCGAATACCCCGTTGCCGGCGATCATCGCGGCGAGAAAGGCAAGGCCCTTCGCCGACCCGGTGCCGGCCAGAACCAGCGCGGGTCCCGGGCAGATGCCTGCCAGTCCCCAGCCCACGCCGAACACGAGGCTGCCGAGAATGAGCCGCGTGTCGATGCGGCGCGGGCTCGGGAGGAGCACCGGCGCACCGAGCAGCGTCCGCGTACGGTCCTTGACGAATGCAAAAGCCCCCGCGCCGACCGCGATCGCGCCCGCCATGACGAGCGCGAGCGAAGGATCCCAGGCGCCGGCGAGATCGAGAAATGCGAGCACCTTCGCCGGGTTCGCCATCCCGGCGACGAGGAGCCCCAGCCCGAACACGAAGCCGGCTGCGAAGGAAGCGGTCGTACACATCATGGAAGACCTCACGGCGCGATCAGGTGGCGCGCGACGAAAACGGTCGCGAATCCGGCAGCCATGAACGCTACGGTCGCGGCGATCGAGCGCGGCGACGCTCGCGAGACGCCGCACACGCCGTGGCCGCTGGTGCATCCGCCGCCGTAGCGGGTGCCGATGCCCACCAGCAGCCCCGCAGCCACGAGTGCCGGGTAACTCGAGTCGACCCGGATCTCGGGCAGCGCTGCAAGAAAGGCCCAGACGAGCGGTGCGGCGACCAGGCCCGCGACGAAGGCGATCCGCCACGAGAGGTCGCCCGCCTGCGGGCGCGCGAGGCCGCCGAGGATGCCGCTGACGCCCGCGATACGGCCGTTCAGCACGGCGAAGAGCGCCGCGGCGGCGCCGATGATCGCACCGCCGATCAGGGCCGATGCGGGGGTGAATGCGTTCCAGGCGATCGACATGGGGTCGTCCTCTGTGATGCTTGTCGAGCATAATACAATCGGAGGCAATATGAGACTGGCCCGGATTCTCCTCTCGGCGGTCCTTTCCGGATCCGGTCCGGCCGCGCTCGCGCAATCGGCGGCCGACTATCCCCATCGCGCGATCCGCATCATCGTTCCCCTCGCCGCGGGCGGCAACGTCGACATCGTCGCGCGCACGCTCGCCGATCAGGTTTCGAAAAGCCTGGGCCAGCCGCTCCTCGTCGAGAACCGGCCCGGGGCGTCGAGCCTCGTGGGCACGCAGTTCGTCGCGAGGTCGCCGGCGGACGGCTATACGGTGCTCGCAGTGGCGAACACCTTCGCCACGGTGCCCTTGATCGTGGCGAGTCCCGGCTACGATCCGCTGAAGGACTTCACCGGCATCACGCTCACCTGCCTCGTGCCCCAGGTGCTCGTCGCCAATCCCGCGCTCCCCGCGCGGTCGGTGAAGGAGCTCGTCGCGCTCGCAAGATCGCAGCCGGGCAAAATCTCCTACGCGAGCTCGGGGAACGGCTCGACCGGCCACATGGCGGCCGAGCTCTTCAACCGCCAGGCGGGCGTGACGATGCTGCACGTCCCCTACAAGGGCAACTCGCAGGCGCTCGTCGACGTGATCAGCGGCCAGGTTGCCGTCATGTTCGATCAAGTGAGCACGTCCACGCCGCAAATCAAGGCGGGCAAGGTACGGGCGATCGCGGTCACGAGCCTCGCGCGCTCGCCGCTTCTTCCCGACGTCCCGACCGTGGACGAGTCCGGAGTGCCGGGCTACGAGGACATCACCTTCAACGGGATGGTCGCGCCGGCGGGAACACCTCGCGCGGTTCTGGTCCGCCTCAACCGGGCGATTTCCGAAGCCGTGAGCGAGCCCGGGCTCCACAAGCGTTTCATCGAGCGCGGCGTCGAGCTCAAGGCGAGCGCCTCGCCCGAGGAATTCACCGAGCACATCAGGGCGGAGTTCGAGAAGAAGGGCCGGCTCGCGCGCGAAGCCGGCATCAAGGCCGAATAGAGATGATCGAGCGCAAGCAACTGGGGATCGCCGTGGTCGGCGCCGGGCGCATCGGGAGCCTGCGCGCGGGGCTTGCCGCCGGGCATCCCGCAGTCAATTTCATCGCGGTCTCGGACGCCGACCCGGCGCGCGCGCGCGATCTCGCGCAGAGAATCGGCGCGCAGTTCGATTCCGGCGACAACCTCGCGGCCATCTCGCGCCCGGAGGTGAATGCGGTGATCGTGGCGACGAGCGAGGGCGAGCACGTGCAGCCGGTCATGCAGGCGCTCGAGCGCGGGAAGGCGGTCCTCGTGGAGAAGCCGGTAGCGCTCACCCTCGCCGAAGCCGACCGCATCGTCGCAGAGACGGAAAAACGCAAAGCGAGCTTGCGCGTCGGGTACAGCCGGCGCTACAAGGACCGCTACCTGATCGCCAAGGAGCAGGTGACGCGGGGGCGGGTCGGCAGGATCGTCGGCGCGAGCGCGCGCGTGTTCAACTCGCGCTCGCAGGCGCTCGCCATGCTCCAGCGCAACCGCGCCGCGACCCCGGTGGTCGACGCCCTCACCTATTACGTCGACCTGGTGAACTGGCTGCTCGAGGGCACGCACGTGACCGAGGTTTTCGCGCGCGGGCAGACGGGTGTCCTGAAACAAGCGGGTCACGACACCGACGACGTCACCTGGGCGATCCTCACCTACGGCGACGGGGCGGTCGCGAACCTCGGCGTGAGCTACGCGCTGCCGGAAAAATATCCGGCCTTGGGGCACGCGGCGCGGGTGGAGGTGCTGGGCACCGAGGGCGTGATGATCCTGGACGACGATCACACCGATCAGCTGATGTACAGCGAGAAAGGCGTTCCGCACGTCTACCTCCCGGACCACTCCGTCAACATGGTGTTCCTGCAGAGCGGGACGCCCGGCGACTGGGCGCTCGGCGACTTCTGGGGACCGATCGCCAACGAAACGCGCGCCTGGCTCGACCACCTCGCGCTCGGCAAGCCGTGCGCGCTCGCCACCGCGAGCGAGGCGCGGCGCACGCTCGAAGTGACGCTCGCGATCGAGCGCTCGGCGAAAAGCCGCAAGCCGGTCGCACTGCCTCTGATGAAATAGCGGCTCAGGCCTCAAGCTGGATCCGGACGCGTGCTTTCCACGTTGCGGCGGGACGGGAGCCGGCGCCGCTCCTGTCCCTCCCACGGTTGCTGTCGCTCGCGCCGCTCCGGCGACCCTCGGCGGTCCCTCAACCAGGAGATTGCCGCCCGTTCGCTGGGAAAGCTCCGGACGTCGACACCGTTGCGCCGCGCGACCAGCTCGATGTATTGCTGCGAGAGCCTGAGCTCGTCGGAATCCCCGGTCAGCGCAATTCTGTATTTCGACACCTCGCCGAGCCCTTTGAAGTAATCGGGGATTCCGTACTGCTCGACTTTGAACAAAGGCCTCGAAGCATGAACCGATATGAGGATCTGCGAGCACGCGTGCTTGCGCGCCTCGGCCGCAATGGCGGCAAGAGCGTCTCGCGCTTCCTCGGCCGTTTGGCGGTTGAACAGATCCGCCTTCAGATAGCTCGGCCCGACGGTGATCTCACATAGCATTGCAGTGCACCGCAAGATGTCGTGTCGTCGGGATCGGCTCCCCTTCCGCTCCCCGTTGCTGCCGTTTCACCGGCCCGGGCCACGCCTTCCCCGCAGATACCGGTGCTCCCGGTACCCGGTAATACGGGAAATAGTTTCCCGCTGATAGCATGGCCTACGATCGCGAGAAAATGTCGCATCACGAGGTAGTCCACATGGGCTATGCCGATGGCATACTGTAATATCCAGACATGGGTTTCCGTGTCTTGAAAGCGTGCGCGCTCGCCGCGCTCGCGATCCCGGCGCCGGCCCACGCCCAGGTCTATCCCGCAAGGCCGCTCCGCATGATCGTCGCCTACCCGCCCGGCGGCGGCACCGACATCGTCGGACGGATGCTGGCGCAGAAGCTGGGCGAATCGCTGGGGCAGAGCGTGGTGGTGGAAAATCGCGGCGGGGCGAGCGGCAACATCGGCACCGAGCTCGCGGCGCACGCCGCACCCGACGGCTACACCATCCTGATGGGCAATGTCGCGCCCAATGCGATCAACGTCAGCCTCTTCAAGGATCTGCCTTTCGATCCTGTTGCGGATTTCGCGCCGGTGAGCCTGGTCGCCTCCACTCCCAACATCCTCGTTGTCCATCCCTCGACGCCGGTGCGGACCGTGAGAGAGCTGATCGCGCTCGCGAAGGCGAAGCCGGGGTCGCTCAACTTCGCTTCGGCGGGCGTGGGCAGCTCGTCGCATCTGGCGGGCGAGCTGTTTCGCATCCTCGCCGGCGCCGAGATCGTGCACGTGCCGTACAAGGGCGCCGGCCCGGCGATGGTCGACGTCCTCTCCGGACAGGTACAACTCTACTTTGCGACCATGCCGGCGGCGATGCCGCACGTGAAATCGGGCAAGCTCGCCCCGGTCGCGGTGACGAGCGCGCGGCGCTCACATGCTTTGCCGGGCTTGGCGACGATCGCTGAGTCGGGCGTCCCCGGCTACGAAGCGTCGACGTGGTACGGCGCGCTCGCGCCCGCGCACACGCCGCCTGCCGTGATTGCGCGCCTGCACGCGGAGATCGCGAAGATTCTCGCCGATCCGGCGCTGCGTGCCCGGCTCGCAGACCAGGGCTTCGAGCCGGTGGGCAACTCGCCCGAGGAATTCGGCGCGTACATAAAATCCGAAATCACGAAGTGGGGAAAAGCAATCCGGGACGCAGGCATCCGGCCCGAATGATCGTTGCGCCCCGCGAGGGCGAAGCGGGGTGCAGCTCAAAAAGCGATGCTGACTCCGGCGAGGACGCCGCTGCCGCCGACCTTCACGTCGCTCCCGCTTTTCCCGGTCGTGGAGGCGAGATACTTGTATTGCACGAGCAGGCCGACGTTCTCGAAGCGGAATTCCATGCCCGCCATGCCCTGAAAGGCCGCACCCCCCGCGGTCCCTTTCAAGTCGCCGCTGTAGACGGCATCGGTGGCGCCCACGCCAACGCCCACGAAAGGATGGAACCAATTTGCCACGCGCAAGTAGTACTTCCCGTTGACCATCAGCGCGAGCACTTGCTGCTTGGCGCTGAGCCCGGTCGCGGCCAGATCGTTCCTGTAATAGAAAACCTCGCCGCCCACTGCGAAGCCCGCCCTGTGGCGAAACTCCGCCTCGATGCCGACCGCCGGTTTGGACGTGGCGTCGAAAGTGCTCGCGAGGCCGGCAACCGTCTGGTTGGTGTTTGCCAGCTTGAACGCGCCCCCCGTTGCAATGAGCGCAAAGTTCCAGTCGCCGCCCGGCTCGGCGGCAGTCGCCTGGGGACTCGGCTGCACGCGCGGAGCAGCGGCTACCGGCGGCGGCGGGGCGGCAACCGGCGCCGGCGGCTGGGCGCGCGGTGCGGCGCCGATCGCTGCCGGCGCTGCGCCCAGGAGGCGACTCTGCGCGAGCGCGCGCCTACCGTCGACTTCGTTCACCAGACGCACTTCCGTCCGCACCGGCCTCACGCTGGAGACGGCCTCGACCCGCACGAAATAGCTCCGGTTGGCCGCCGCCTCGAGCGTGAACACGGCCACCGCCTGTTCGCCGATGCGCAGGAAAGTTCGTCCCGGATTGACGGTCGCGACGGCGAAGGTGCCGTTCGCCAAGTCGCCGATGCGCACCAGGTTCACGAGCACCGGCACCTGCGCGGCGACCGGCTGACGATCGCTGCGAAAAACGAACACCAGCACCTTGCCGGGCGGCGGCGTCGCACGCGAGGCGTCCTGGGCGTGTACGGGCGGGGCAGCACCGAGCAGCGCGGCAAGCAGGAAAACGCCACTCACAATGCATGCACGCAGCTCATTCATGGGTGGATCTCCGTACTGTTTCTTCTTCGCTTTCCGCGCCGGACTGCGGAGGATTTCCCGCTCGCCATTGTAGCGTCCAACGGATAAAAAAACGATAATTCTTTTTATCGCGGCCGCCGCGCTCGACCGAGCGGCTGCAGTAGACCGGGGGGCATCTCGATGAGAGACAAGCTGTTCGAACAAGGTCTGAAATTGCGCAAGCGCGTGCTGGGCGCGGCGTACGTCGACAGGCAGCTCAAGAACGCCGACGCGCTCACGATGCCGATGCAGATGCTCGCGACCAAATCGGCGTGGGGCATGGTGTGGACGCGTCCGGGGCTGCCGCGCAAGATTCGCAGCATGCTGAACATCGCGATGCTGGTCGCGCTGGGCAAGGCCGAGGAGCTGGAGCTGCATCTCGGCGGCGCGATCCGCAACGGGGTGACGAAGAAGGAGATCGGCGAGATCCTGCTGCACTCCGCGATCTACTGCGGCTATCCGGCTGCGCTCGGCGGCTTCCGTACGGCGCGCGAATATTTCGCCAAGCACGGCGACGAAAAAGCGGCGAGGAAGAGAAGGAAGTGACGAGCCGCCGCGCCGCTCTGTCGCTCGCGGCGACGCTTGCGATACTGGCGCAGCACGCCGCCGCAGCGGCGGAAGCCTACCCCGCCAAGCCGGTGCGCTTCGTCGTCGCCTTCCCGCCGGGTGGCGGCACCGACATCATCGCCCGCTCGATCGCGCAGAAGCTCGCCGAGCGCATCGCGCAGCAGGTGGTGGTCGACAACCGTCCGGGCGCGGGCGGCAATATCGGCACCGACATGGTCGCGAAGAGCGCGCCCGACGGCTACACGCTGCTGATGGGTTCGGCGGGCCCGCTCGCGATCAACGCGAGCCTCTTCGGCAAGATGCCCTTCGATCCGGTCAAGGATCTCGCGCCGGTGACGCTCGCGGCGTCGACGCCCAACCTGCTAGTCGTTCACCCGTCGCTTCGGGTGGCGAGCGTCAAGGAGCTGATCGCGCTCGCCAAGGCGAGACCGGGCGAAATCGACTTCGCGTCCTCCGGGCACGGAACGCCCGCGCACCTGGCGGGGGAGCTGTTCAACTCGATGGCGGGAGTCAAAATGGTTCACGTGCCGTACAAGGGCGCGGCGCCGGCGCTCGCCGACCTGCTCGGCGGCCAGGTGCAGCTCATGTTTTCGACCATGCCGCCCGCGCTCCCGCACGTGAAGGACGGGAAGCTCCGTGCTCTCGCCGTGACGAGCGCGAAGCGCTCGCCTGCTGCGCCGGAACTGCCGACGGTCGATGAAATCGCCCTGCGGGGATTCGAGGCGAACACCTGGCACGGCGTGGTGGTGCCAGCGGGCACGCCGGGCGCGATCGTCGCGCGGCTCAACCGCGAGATCGTAGCGATCCTGCATTTGCCCGACGTGGTCGAGCGGTTTTCGAGCCAGGGCGCCGAGGCCCTCGGCAGCACGCCCGAGGAGTTCGCCGCCTACATCAAGTCGGAAACGCTGAAGTGGGCCAAGGTCGTCCGCGATTCGGGAGCGAAGGCGGAGTGAGGATCGCGGTGAAGAAACGCTGCCTGTGTTTGACGATCGCCGCGTGCCTGGCCCTGCCGCTCGCGGCGCAGACTCAAGGCTATCCGTCGCGACCGATCCGCTCCATCATGACCGTCGCCGGAGGCGCGGATATCGTCGCGCGGCTGGTCGCGCAAGGCCTGAGCGGCGCGCTCGGCCAGCCGGTCGTGGTCGAGACCCTGAGCGGCGCAGGCGGCGCGATCGGCGCGGATGCAGTGGCGCGCGCCGCGCCCGACGGCCATACCATCATGCTCACTTCGGCGAGCGCTCTGGTTATGAATCGGTTCCTCTCCAGGAGCGCACGTCTCGATCCCCTCAAGGATTTCACGCCGATCACCAAGGCCTTCGAGACGGTGGCCCTCGTCGTGACCGGCCGCGCGCTTCCGGTCGGGTCGATGCGCGAGTTGATCGAGTACGCGAAGCGCCATCCCGGAAAACTCTCCTACGGCACCTCGGGGGTCGGCACGACGCATCACCTCGCCGGCGAATCGATCCGCCTCCTCACCGGCATCGACTGGGTGCACGTGCCCTACAAAGGCGGGCCGCCCGTGATCACCGACCTCATCGCGGGCGAGATCCAGGTGGGATTCAGCATTCTCGCCACCGCGGCTCCGTTCCTCGCCTCGGGGAAAATCCGGGTCCTTGCGGTGAACGGCGCGAAGCGCTACCACGTCATCGGCGACGTGCCGACCGTGACCGAACAGCTGCCCGGCTACGAGCCGCCTTCGACCTGGGGCGGCTACTTCGGACCGGCCGGGATGCCGCAATCCATCGTTGCCCGCCTGCACGACGAAATCGTGCGCATACTCAACTCGCCCGAAGTGCGCGCGAAAGCCGAGGACATCGGCTTCCCGGTTGCGACGAGCACGCCTGAAGAGCTCACTGCCACTATCCGGCGCGACATCGAATACACGGCGCGGATCGTCAAGGCGGTCGGGATCAGGCCGGAATAGCCATGGCTGGAAAGCTGAAGCTCTCGATGATGGTCGGCGACTACGAGATCGTCCGCGCCCTGAAGGACGGCACGGTCAAGCCCAAGGGTATCGAGCTCGTCGTCGCCGACTATCCCGGCACGCGCGCGATCCACGACAAGGTGGCCGCTGGCTCCGCCTGCGACATCAACGAGTTCAACGGCGGCGCGTACGTCGTGCAGAAGCACCGTGGGCGCCACGACTTCACCGCGATCCCGGTGTTCCTGCATCGGCGTTTCCGCCTCGGGTTCATCTACCTCAACAAGGCGAAGGGCATCGCGAAGCCGACCGACCTGATCGGCCGGCGGGTCGGCTGCCGCACGCTGGGCGCGGCAGCGAATTACTGGATGCGCGGGCACCTCGAGGAGGACCATGCGGTGCCGCACCGCGCGGTCACCTGGGTCATCGAGAGCGACGACGACGCTTCGCGCCAAGCCCCGTCCGACCTGAAGATCGAGCGCGTGCCGCGCGGCGGGAACGTGGAGGAGATGCTCCTCGAGGGCGCAGTCGACGCGATGATCGCCCCCAACGTGACCCGCATGATCGGCGAAGGCGATCCGCGTGCGGCGCGGCTCTTTCCCAACTACGCGGAGCTCGAGGCCGACTACTACCGGCGCACCGGATTCTTCCCGATCATGCACGTCACCACCGTCCCCGCGGAGATCGTCGCGCGCCATCCCTGGGTGGTCGAAAGCCTCGTGCTCGCGTTCGAGGAGGCGAAGCAGCTCGCCTACCGGCGCCTCGCCGATCCGCGCAACGTGCCCCTTGCCTGGTACCGCACCTATTGGGAAGAGGAACGGGCGCTGCTCGGCCCCGATCCCTGGGAGTTCGGCCTCTCGGACCTCAACAAGCGCAACTACGGCACGCTGGTCCGATGGGTGCATGCGCAAGTGCTGACCGGCTCGTGCCCGAAGCTCGAGGACCTGTTCCCGAAGGAAGCCTTCCAGCTCGAGCTGCCGCGCGCGCGGGGAATCGACTACAAGTTCTAGCGCCATGTCATCTCACGGCGGGAATCCCGATTTCAAGTCGCCGCCCGGGGGCTGCGACGCTCACTTCCACGTGTTCGGCCCGGCAGGACGCTATCCCTATAACCAGTCCGACCTGCGCTACGCGCCGCCGCTCGCGCCGCTCGAGGATTTTCTCGCGCTCGCGAAAAAACTCGGGATCGAGCGCTTCGTCTTCGTTCAGCCCTCGGCCTACGGGCGCGACAACCGCTGCATGCTGGAGGCGATGCGCGAGGTCGGGACGCAGAATTGCCGCGGCATCGCCGACATCGAGGAGAACGCGCCGGATGCGGAGCTCGAGCGCCTGCACGGGGCGGGCGTGCGCGGGGTGCGCATCAACGTGCCGCCGGTAAAGCCCCACGAGGCGGGATTCGCGGCGAAGCTCCTGCCGCGCATCGAGCGGTTGCGCGCGCGCTGCGCCGAGATCGGCTGGCAGCTCGATTTTCTCACGCCCGGATGGCTGACCGCGGAACTGATGCCGACGCTGCAAGAACTGAACGTCGATTTCACCGTCGCGCACTTCGGCCTCTTTCCCGCGAAGGACGGCGTGAAGCAACCGGGATTTCGGCAATATCTCGATCTGTTGCAGCGGGGCGAGCGGCGCTGCTGGGCCAAGCTGACGGGAGTCTACCGCATGTCGGTCGCGAAGGGCTTCGCCGACGTGGCGCCCATGGCGCGCGCGCTCATCGAAGCGGCGCCCGACCGCGTCATCTGGGGCAGCGACTATCCGCACCTCTCCTTCGCCGACAAGGTTGGCTCGGTCGAGCTGTGGAACCTGCTCGGGAAATGGGCGCCGGACGAGGCGACCCGGCGGCGGATCCTCGCCGACAACCCGCAGCGCCTGTTCAAGTTCCGAGCGCCTTGACCCTCGAGCGGGCTTGCGCCTACACTCGTCGGAACATCGGAGGCGCCACCATGTTGACGACGATCAAAAGGCATTGCGGTCTGTTGATCCTGTTCTCGCTGGCGGCATTGCCCGCTTCAGCGGGCGAGGTCCGCGTCTATGCGACCAACAGCGCCGGCGACAGCGTTCACGTCATCGATCCGGCGACCAACAAGGTCGTGCAGGTGATCGAGGGCATCGAGACGCCCCACGGGGTCGACTTCGCTCCCGACGGCACGCGCGTATACATCAGCAACGAGGCCGACAGCACGCTGGACGTCGTGGATCGCAAGACCGGCAAAATCGTCAAGAAAGTGCGCTTGAGCGGCCACCCCAACAACATCGCGGTCACCCGGGACGGCGACCGGGTCATCATCTGCATCGCGGAAGACAAGGGCGGGCTCGACATCGTCGACACCCGCTCCCTCACGCTCGCCAAGACCGTCCCACTCAACGGCCGCATGCACAACGTCTACGTGACGGCCGACGGGAAGCATGCATACGCCGGCTCGGTCCGGCACAAGTTCCTCTCCGTGCTCGACCTCAAGACCGAGCAGGTGGCCTGGGACCTCAAATTCGACAAGGGGGTGCGTCCGATGACGATGGAGACCGCCCCGGACGGTTCGACCCGCCGGATTTTCGTCCAGCTATCGGAGCTGAGCGGGTTCGCGGTGGTGGATTTTGCGCAACGCAAGGAAGTGGCGCGGGTCCGGTTTCCCGACCAGCCCACCGGTTACGGGATGGCCGAGGGACGCGCAGACACGCCATCCCATGGCATGAGCGTCGCTCCGGACAACAAGTCGCTCTGGGTGACCAGCGTGTTCGCCAACGGCGTCTTCGTCTACTCGCTGCCCGAGCTGAAGCTGCTGGGACACGTCGCGCTCCCCGAGCTCAAGCTTCCCGGGCGCGCTCCGATCGGCGCGCTGCCGAACTGGGCGACCTTCACGCCCGACGGCAGGCTTCTCTACGTCACCAACTCCGCGATCAGGTCGGTGTCCGCGATCGATACGAAGGCGATGAAGGTCGTCGCGAATATCCCGGTCGGCGAAGTGCCGAAGCGCATCAACACGCTGGCGCTGCGCTAGAAGGGTTTGCATCATGCGCGCGGGTCCTCTGGCGTTGATTGTGGCGATCGCGACCAATCTGCAGGTGGCTCCCGCGTCCGCGCAGTCTCTCGACTACGAGTTCTTCAAGGCGCGGGTCGAGCCGATCTTCCTGAAGAAGAAGCCGGGACACACCCGCTGCTACGTCTGCCACGCGGAGAGCAACAACGCCTTCCGCCTGGAGAAGGTCTCGCCTGGAGCCAGGGCCTGGACCGAGGAACAGTCCCGCCGCAACTTCGAAACGGTCTCCCGGCTGGTGGTCCCCGGCAACCTTGCCGCGAGCCGCCTTCTGATCATGCCGCTCGCGCCCGAGGCGGGCGGCAACTCCTTCCACAACGGCGGAAGGCAATTCGAGTCCAAGGACGACCCGGACTGGAAAACGCTGGCTCAGTGGGCGGACGGGCAGAAGCCGGGCACGAGCAAGTAAGCCCGCGGCCTTTCGAAGCCTTGCGTTTCTTCACGGCGTGACTCATTTCACGCCGCTCCGGGAGCGCCATTTTCTTCCCGGACCCGATCTCGTATCATCCGCCCCATGGATTTCTCGCACCTCTCCGAACCGCTCATGGCGTCGATGATCGGCGCCCTCGCCACGGTGGCAGCCGCGCTCGTTCAGCTTCGCATTTCCTGGCGCAAGGAAATGAAGGAGCGCGAGCGCGGCCAGCCGATCACGAAGAAGACCCGGCGCGGGCCGGTGTTCGTCGTCATCGCCCTGCTGATCGCCGCGGCGGTGGGCGGGTTTGCCCTCTCGCAGTACTTCGTGTCGCTGCGCGAAGGCGACCGGGACCGCGACCGGGACGCCCTGCGCGCCGATCTCCAGTCCAAGCTCTCCGAGATCAACGCGACCGCGATGCGCCTCGAGCAGGCCCGGACCAACGAGCGCAAGCAGATCG
>VBCH01000176.1 GCA_005884455.1 Betaproteobacteria bacterium | reverse complement strand
TCGAGTCCCAGCCCTTCAACGTCTCGAATTTCAACGTTCCGGAGGCGAGCGGAAATTTCTGCTCCCGCGGCGGCCGCTTCGGCGCGCACTCGCCGAACGAAAACCAGCCGCCGATGTACGCGAAGCGCCTGGTGTTCGTCGCCTGGTTCAATGCCGGCGTGCGCGCCATCGACATCCGCGACCCCTATCAACCGAAGGAGGTCGGCTACTACATTCCCGCGAGGACCGGCAAGACCGACAAGCGCTGCGTGAAAATGCCCGACGGCGCCGAGCGCTGCAAGGTCGCGATCCAGACCAACAACCTCGAGGTCGACGACCGCGGCTACATCTACATCGTCGATCGCGCGAACACCGGGATGCACATCCTGCAGCTTACCGGTGCCGCCCGCGAGATCGCGAAATTCTGAAGAGACCATGCCCGGGAAAAGCGTGCTTGCGCGGCTGGACCGGGCGGTCGACGACTTCTCGCGACGCACGCGCTATTTCCGCGAGGAGTTGACCAAGGGCCGTGCGCGCATGTTCGCCATGCAGCACCGGCTCAACACGCGCGAGCGCAATTCCGTGCTGAAGCTCAAGGTCGCAACCAACTGCCCCGATTGGGATACGCGCATCGGCATCATCCGCGCATGCAGCGAAGAGGTGATCGCCGACCACGAGCACGGCGGCGGCAGGGCCCACTGGGAGATCCTGGAGGATCTGGGGACGCGAATCGGCTTGAAGCGCAGCGAGATCCGCGCGGCTACGCCCATTGCCACCACGCAGCTCGCCTGGGTCGCCTGGGAGGGCCTGATGGCGAACCGGCACTGGCTGGAAGGCATCGTCGCCAACACCTGCGCCGAACGCGCGAACGTCCCCGGCTACGGCACCGGCATCATGAAGAAACACGGCTGGTTCGGACTGGAGCGGGAGCGCTGGGGGAAGCTCTTTGGGCTGTCGGATGGCGAGCTCGAGTTCTTCGAGTTGCACGAAGAAGCGGATATCGAACATTCCGATGCGGGCTGGCGGGCGGTCGAGCGATTTGCGAAGCAGCTGCACATGGAGGACGCGGTGGTCGGTGCCTGCGAGAAAAATCTCCAAGTGTGGGAGCTGTACCTGAACGGGATCGGCGAGGCGGGCGATCGGCCGGTGCCCATTAAATGAACGCGCGACAGGGTAGTTAGCGCGCAAACATGAAAAGATACTTAGCCCTATTCTCTCCGTTGCTTTTCGGTGCGTGTCTCTACGCGCAGAGTGCTGCGGCCGCCGAAGAGCAACTTCCCGTTCCCTCCGCAGCTCAGGCGAGCGACCACTTCGACCCGCTGACGGCCACGAACGCCTACCTGGCTACGGTCCCGCCCGACAAGAGGGCACGCTCCGACGCTTATTTCGAAGGCGGCTACTGGCTTCTGCTTTGGGACTTCCTGGCTTCGGCCGCAGTGTGTTTTCTCCTGCTTTCCACGGGATGGTCGGCCCGCATGCGCGACCTGGCGGAGCGCATCACCCGCTTCAAGCCGCTGCAGACATTTCTTTACTGGGTTCAGTTCGTCACCGTCACTTCAGTCGTCGTGTTTCCTCTCACCGCGTATGAAGGCTTTGTGCGCGAGCACGCGTATGGTCTGGCGACCCAGACGTTCGGCCCCTGGCTCGGCGACAAGCTGAAGATGCTGGCGGTCGGAATCGTGCTCGGCGGCCTGTTCCTGATCGTGTTCTACGGCGTGCTGCGGCGCGCACCGCGAAGCTGGTGGATCTGGGGCAGCGCCGTGACGATCGTCTTCCAGATGTTCACTGCCGTGATCGCTCCGGTCTACATCGCGCCGCTCTTCAACAAGTACACCGAACTCGACGACCCGCGCATCAAGGACCCGATCCTGAGCATGGCACGGGCCAACGGCATCCCCGCCAGCAACGTGTACGTGATGGATGCCTCGCGGCAATCGACGCGCGTCAGCGCCAACGTCAGCGGCTTTCTCGGCACCGAGCGCATCACCCTGAACGACAACCTGCTCAAGCGCTGCACCCTCCCGGAAATTGAAACCGTGATGGGACACGAAATCGGGCACTACGTCCTCAATCACGCGTACAAGCAGATCTTGTTCTTCGGCGTGTTGACCGTTCTCGGCTTTGCCTTTCTGCGGTGGGCGGTCGGCCGGGCGCTGACCCGCTGGGGGGGCTCGTTGCGGGTGCGCGGCGTGGACGACGTCGCCGCGCTGCCGCTCTTCGCTCTTCTCATCTCGATCTACGCGTTCGTGCTCACGCCCATCACGAACACGTATATCCGCACCATGGAATACGAGGCGGATATCTTCGGCCTGAACGCGGCCAAGCAACCCGACGGCGAGGCATTGATCGACTTGAAACTGGGTGACTATCGCAAGCTCGATCCCGGGCCCGTCGAGGAGTTTGTCTTCTTCGATCACCCGAGCGGCCGAGTAAGAATCCACGCGGCGATGCGGTGGAAGGCGGAACACCTTAGGTCGGCTCACTGAGCGAGGCTCGAGTGAACGTTGAACCGATGCGCTGCTTCTTCTCTCGCCTCTTCATCGCGCTCATCGCCTCGCTGCTCTGTCACTGCGCAGCCGCGCAGTACCCGTCCCGGCCGATCCGCCTGCTCGTGCCGATTCCGCCGGGCGGCGGACCGGACATCGTCGCGCGCCTGATCGCGCCCAAGCTCGGCGATGCGCTCGGCCAGCCCGTGGTGGTGGAGAACCGCGTCGGCGGCAACGGCAACCTCGCCGGCGAGCTGGTCGCAAGATCGCCCTCGGACGGCCACACGCTGCTCCTCGGCATGGACAGCCTGATGGTGATCAACCCGCACCTTTACGCGACGATGCCCTTCGATCCCCAGAAGGACCTCGTTCCGGTGGCGAGCCTCGTCTCCAACGGGTTTTTCATGGTGGTCAATCCCTCGGTCCCGGCGCGGACATTTCCGGAGTTCATCGAATACGCGCGCCGCGCCCACCCCCCGCTGCAGTACGCCTCGGGGGGCAACGGCAGCCAGCATCACCTCACCATGGAGCGCCTGAAGGCGCGCGCCGGGATCGACATGATCCACATCCCGTACAAGGGAGGCGCGCCGGCGACCACGGCGACCGTCGCCGGCGAGGTCGCGGTGATGATGTCGGGCACCTCCACCGCGCCGCAGATCAAGGCGGGCCGCCTGCGCGCGCTCGCCTTCACCGGACCGCAGCGCTCGCGCATTTTGCCGGAGGTGCCGACGATCGCCGAGTCCTATCCCGACTTCGTCATGGTCCAGTGGTACGGCTTGTTCGCGCCGGCCGGCACTCCGGAAGCCGCGCTCGCCCGCCTGCGCGCGGAGGTGAATAGAGCGCTCCTCGCTCCCGACATCAGGGAAAGGCTGACGAACGCGGGCGGCGTCGAGCCCTGGATCACCACGCCCGACGAATTCGCCGCCGAGATCCGCAGCGAATACGCGAAATACGCGAAGCTGGTGAAAGACGTCGGCGCCAAGGTCGACTGAAGAGGATTGCAATGAGACATTGGTACTGGAGGTTCGCCCTGCTCGTACTGTGCGGAGGCGCGTTCGCCCAATCTGCGGCGCAGGCCGAAAAGCACGATATGGAACTCGTCGGCTATCACGACCTCCAGGGGCGCAGCGCCTACCAGCCGCTCGTCCATCGGCAAGGCGGTCGCTGGATCGCGTACGTCGGGCATCACGGCGGGCTCGCGCGCAATCTCCTGAGCGGCGCGGAGGAGCCGAACGGCACCTCGATCCTCGATGTGAGCGATCCGAAGAGCCCGCGCTATCTCGCCCATATTCCAGGCGAGGCGGGGAAGGACGAGGCGGGCGGCGCGCAGATGGTGCGCGTGTGCGACGGCTCGGAGCTGCCCAAGGGCGACAAGAACAAGGTGTATCTGCTGCGCAGCTACGGCGACACGGCGCATGAGATCTGGGACATGACAGACCCGGCGAAGCCGGCGATCCTGACCACCGTCGTCGGCAAGCTCAAGGGCACCCACAAGAGCTGGTGGGAGTGCGACACGGGCATCGCGTTTCTCGTTTCGGGCGCCGAAGGCTGGCGGGCGCGGCGCCATCCGCAGGTCTACGATCTCTCCGATCCGGCGAAACCTCTTTTCATCCGCAACTTCGGGCTCCCAGGGCACGAGCCGGGCGCGAGCGGCCCGGTGCCGAGCACGCTGCACGGACCCATTTCGAGCGGCGCGAAACACAACCGCGTCTATTTCGCCTATGGTGCAAACAGCAAAGGGGTATTGCAGATCGTCGACCGGGACAAGCTCCTGAACGGCCCGAAGGAGCCCACGCCCGGGAACCTCTTCTATCCTCAGGTCGCGCGCCTCGACTTCCCGCCGCAATTCGGCGCGCACACCAGCTTTCCCGTGCTCGGCATGGAGATCGCGGAATTCGCGAAGGACAAGGACGCGCGCAAGCGCGATTTCGTCGTCGTGACCGGCGAAACCTTCCGCAACGAGTGCCAGGAGGCTCGCCAGATGGTCATCTTCGTCGACGTCACCGACGAGACGCGGCCGGTCGGCGTGTCGAGCTGGGCCGTGCCCGAGAAAAACGGGGACTTCTGCAATCGCGGTGGCCGCTTCGGCACGCACTCCTCGAACGAGAGCTTCGCTCCCGTGTATTACAAGCGCATCATGTTCTTCGCGCATTTCAACGCCGGGGTGCGCGCACTCGACATCCGTGATCCCTTTCGTCCCAGGGAGGTCGCCTATTACATTCCCGCCGTCACGGCGAGGACCGAGAAGCGCTGCGTCGGCAAGGGGGCGGAGGAACGCTGCAAGATCGCGATCCAGACCAACAACGTCGAGGTCGATGAGCGCGGCTACATCTACGCCGTCGACCGCGCCAACACCGGAATGCACATTCTGCGGCTCACCGGGGCCGCACGGGAGGCAATGAAATGAAATCGTATTGGATCCGCCCCGAATCGGGGACAACGGCTCTTGAGTTGCGCGAGGCGCCAGTGCCCGAGCCCGGGCCGGGACAGCTGCTGGTGCGCATGCACGCGGCGGGCTTGAACCGCGGCGAGCTGATCGTCGGGCACAGCGTCAAGGCAGGCGGCGCGGCAAAGGCCGCCGGCAACGAAGGCGCGGGCGAGGTCGCCAAGCTCGGGGCTGGAGTCACCGGCTTCAAGACGGGCGAGCGCGTCATGGGGCGCTGCACGGGAGCCTTCGCCGAGTACGCGCTCATGGACGCGCGCGAGGCGATCGCGATGCCTGCGAATCTTTCCTGGGAGGAAGCGGGATCGATCCCGCTCGCCTTCATGGTGGTGCACGACATGCTGATCGCTCAAGGGCGCCTCAAGTCCGGGGAATGGCTGCTCGTCACCGGCATATCTGCGGGGGTCGGCGTCGCCGCGCTGCAAACCGCCAAGGCGCTGGGTGCGAAGGTGATCGGAACCTCGGGCTCTGCGGAGAAGCTCGACAAGCTGAGAGCGTTCGGGCTCGACGCCGGGATCCGTACGCGCTCGCCGGATTTTGCAGAAGCGGTGATGAAAGCGACCGATGGCAAGGGCGCCAACCTCGTCGTGAACAACGTCGGAGGCTCGGTATTCGCGGAGACCATCCGCGCGCTCGCCTACGAAGGCAGGCACGCGACCGTCGGCTACGTGGATGGCGTGCTGAAAAGCGAGATCGACATCGAGGCGCTGCACACCAAGCGCCTCACCTTGTTCGGCGTCAGCAACCGGCTGCGCAACGCCGAGCAGCGCGCCGTCACCGTGCGCGGATTCGCCGCCGATATCCTCCCCTTCATCGCGGCGGGGAAGATCCGGCCGCTCGTCGACCGCGTCTTCCCTTTCTCCGAGCTTCCGGCGGCGAAAACCTACATGGAATCCAACGCGCACCTCGGCAAGATCGCGGTGCGCATGGATTGAAACCGGGGACAGACCACGGTTGGCCCGGTTACTGCTCGACGGGGATTCCGGCTTCCTTGATCACGCGGCCCCAGGTGGCGTACTCGCGCGCCATGTGCTGCGCGAGTTCCTCGGGGGTCGACGGCGTCGGTTCTTCGCCCTGCTTGAAAATCGCGTCGTGGGTTTCGGGATCGCGCAGCGTTTTCACTATTTCGCGATTCAGCCGGGCGACGATGTCCCTCGGCGTCCTCGCGGGGGCCACGAACGCGTACCAGTTCGTCGCCTCATACCCCGGATAGCCCTGCTCCGCGATCGTAGGCACATCGGGCATGGTCGCCGAGCGCTTTGCCGCGGTCGTTCCGAGTGCACGCAGCTTGCCCGCTTTCACCTGCGGCGTTGCCGTGGTCGCGGAGGCGAACACAGAGGGGATCTGCCCGCCGAGCAGGTCGCTCATCGCCGGGCCGCCGCCCTTGTATGGTACGTGGATGAGATTGGCTTTCGCGGTCAGCCGGAAAAGCTCGCCCGCGAGGTTGCCGGCGCTGCCGACACCGGAAGTGCCGTAGGGGAGGCCGCCGGGCCGGCTGTTGGCCTCCTTCACGTACTCCGCGATGGTCTTGGCCGGCAGCGAGGGATGCACCACGAGGACGTTGCCCGAGACCGTCGCCATGGAGATCGGCGCGAAGTCCCGCAAGGGGTTGTACGGCAGCTTCGAGTTGAGGTGCGGCGCGACGGCGAGCGCCGCGATGGTTGCGAGGAGAATCGTATAGCCGTCCGGCGCGGCCTTGGAGACCAGGTCCGCAGCGATGATGCCGCCAGCGCCGGCGCGGTTCTCGACGACGATGGTCTGGCCGAGATACTCGCCGAGCTTCTTCTGCATGACGCGTGCCACGGTGTCGGTTCCGCCGCCCGGTGCGAAGCCGACGACGAGGGTGATCGGCCGGCTGGGATAGCCCTGCGCCGCCGCGTTCGCGGCGATGGCGAGCGCCGCGCAGAGCGCAATGATGATCTTCATGCTCCTTCTCCTTTTGCGGCGCCTATTTTCCCTGGAACACGGGCTTGCGCTTCTCCATGAAGGCTCTGCGGCCTTCGATGTAATCCTGGCTCTCGAAGCATTGCTTGACGAGTGCGGCACAAGCTTCAGCGTCGAACGCCGGGCTCAGTTTCAACAGCT
>VBCH01000236.1 GCA_005884455.1 Betaproteobacteria bacterium | reverse complement strand
TCGGCGAGGGTGATGCCCTGCTCGGTTCCCTTCCTCACTACTTTGCCGTCGACGATGTCGAGATCGGAGGCGTTGGTTTTCAGGATCACCGCGCCGGCCTGGAGTATGTTCGCCTTCAGCGCGAGCCCGGCCAGGAGCACGGCTTCCCCGCCGATTCCCGCAGCGCGCGAGGCCCAGGTGCCCCCGCCGTAAGGCACCTTGTCGGTGTCGCCGGTGAGCACTTTCACGCAGCTCATCTCGACGCCGAGCGCGGTCGCGGCGATCTGCGCCATGATCGTCTCCGTTCCCTGCCCCTGCTCGGTGACGCCGGTGGCGGCGACGATTGCGCCGCTCGCGTCCAGCTTGATGGTGCAGCCGTCCTGGGCGGCGATCCTCGCGCCGCCCACGCCGTAGAACATCGGGCTCGGGTTGGTGACTTCGATGAATGAAGAGAGCCCGATGCCGCGGTAAACGCCTTTTTTTCGAAGCTCGGTTTGCTCCTTGCGCAATTCGCCGTACTTCATCAGCGCGAGCAGCTTGTCCAGGCACTGGTGGTGCGACAGCGCCTCGAAGCGCATTCCCGAAGGCGACTTGCAGGGATAGGCGTCGTCGGCGATGAGGTTCCTCTTCCTCATCTCGGCCGGATCGATGCCCAACTTCGCCGCGGCCTGATCCACCATGTGCTCGGCGACCGCAACGGCGATCGGATGACCCACGGCGCGGTACTGGCACATCATGTTCTTGTTCTGGAACACCACCGTGCCCTTCGCGCGGTATTCCTTGTGCTTGTACGGCCCGCCGGTGAGATTGAGGATCTGGTTGCACTCGACCCCGGAGGAGCGCGGGAACATCGAATACGGCCCGACGCCGGTGAGATCGTCGATCTCGAGGGCCGTCATGTTGCCGTCGCGGTCCACGGCGAGCTTCGCCTTCACGCGGTGGTCGCGCGCGTGGATGTCCGAGACGAAGGACTCGTAGCGGTCGGCCGCGAACTTCACCGGGCGCCCGAGCATGAGCGAGAGAGCGCAGGCGGCGATCTCGTCGCCGTAAGTGTGGATCTTGATGCCGAAGGAGCCGCCGACGTCGCGTGCGACGATGCGCACGCGGTGCTCATCCAGTGAGAGCCGGCTCGCGATAATCCCCTGCATCATGTGCGGCGACTGGCCGCAGTGATACACGGTCATGCTCTCCTCCGCCGGGTTGTAGTCGGCGAGGATCGCGCGCGGCTCCATGGTGACGCCGGTGTGGCGGCCGAATCGGATCGTGTCCTCGACCACGAGGTGCGCCGATTTCATCGCCGCGTCCACGCCGCCTGTATCGACGGTCCGCGTAAAGCACAGGTTGCTGTCGAACTCCTTGTGGATCTTCGGCTCGGTCGGATCGAGAGCGCGCTCCGCGTCGAGCGCCGCGGGCAGCTCCTCGTACGCGACTTCGACTGCCTCCGCCGCGTCCTCGGCCTCGGCGCGCGAATGCGCGACCACCGCGACCACCGGCTCGCCCTGCCAGCGCGCGACTTCCATCGCGAGCGGGTACTGCGGCGGCGAGCGCATTCCCGCGAGGTGCGTGAGCACGCCGACGTAGGGCTTGCACACCATCGCGATTTCCGCGCCGGTGACGACGCGCACCACGCCCGGCATCGCCGCGGATTTCTTCGTTCCGATTTTCACGATCTTCGCGTGCGCGTGCGGCGAGCGCACGTAGGCGACGTGCAGCATGCGCGGCAGCACGATGTCGTCGACGTACTGGCCTCTCCCTTGCGTGAGACGCCGTGCGTTCGGGCGCGTCACCGAGCGCCCGACGTAGCTGTTCGGCGAATCGAAGGCCAGCGTCTTTGCCGTTTCGTCGAATTCGCTCATGCGCCTATGCCCCAAACGGTGTCATTCTGAGGCCGCAGGCCGAAGAATCTGCTTTTCGATTGCCGCAAAAGCAGATCCTTCGCTTCGCTCAGGATGACGATCATTTGGATCTTGCCGCGCGAGCCTTCGCCACAGCCTCGATCGCGTCCACTATCGCCTGGTAGCCGGTGCAGCGGCAGTAGTTGCCGGAGAGATATTCGCGGATGCGCTCGCGCGAAGGGTTCGGCTCGTCGCGCAGGAGCGCCTGCGCCGCCATCAGGACGCCGGGCGTGCAGAAGCCGCACTGCAGCGCGTTGGTGAGGACGAAGGCGCTCTGCAGCTCCTCGATCTCGCGCGAGTCGGACAGGCCCTCGATCGTGTCCACCTTGCACCCGTCGGCCTGCGCCGCGAACATGAGGCAGGAGCGCACGATCTCGCCGTCGACGCGCACCGTGCATGCGCCGCACACGCCGTGCTCGCAGCCGACGTGGGTGCCGGTGAGCTCGAGCTCGTGGCGGAGAAAATCTGCGAGGTTGAGCCGCGCGGGCACGCTGCGCTTGACGCGCTCGCCGTTGACGATGAGCGCGATCTCGACGGTTTCGAGCGGCGCGCTCACGCGATGAGTTGCTTGAGCACTCGCCCGGCGAGCACCTTGGCGAGGTGCAGCTTGGTCGCTGCCGAGGCGTGGAGATCGGCGCGCGGCTCGAGGTCGGTCTCGACTTTCGAGAGTAAGCCGTCGACCGTGTCAGCCTCAAAGACCTCAGGCCGGTCGCCCACTCCGAAAAAGGCGGCGCGCACGCTTTTCCCGGATCCGTGCGCCGCCACGCCCACCATGGCGTAGTCGCCGTGCCGGCGCGCGAGCTCGCCGAAGGCCGAGGTGTCGCCGGGCCTTGGCAGCGGAAACTCGGCGGCGACGAGTAGTTCGCCTGGCTTGAGTGCCGTCGCGTACAGGCCCTTGAAGAAATCCCCGGCGGCGATGCGCCGCTCGCCTTTTTTCCCGGCGACGACGAAGGTCGCGCCCAGGGCGAGCGCGCAGGCCGGCAGCTCGGCCGCGGGGTCGGCGAGGGCGCAGCTGCCGCCGAAAGTGCCGCGGTTGCGGATCGCGGGATGCGCGATGTGCGGCATGGCGGCGGCGACCAGCGGGAGATGCTTCGCAACGTCGGCGGAGCGCTCGATCTCGGCGTGGCGGGTGAGCGCGCCGATGCGCACGTGGGCCTTGGCGATCTTGATGCCGGCGAGCGCGGAAATTCGGTTGATGTCGACCAGCACCTTGGGAGCGGCGACGCGGAAATTCAGCATCGGCACCAGGCTCTGGCCGCCGGCGAGCACGCGCGCGTCGTCCTTGTGCTTGTCGAGCAGGGCGATCGCTTCTGCGATCGACGCCGGCCGCGCGTAGGCAAAGCGTGGTGCTTTCACCCGTCCCCCTTCAGGCCCGTATTATGCAACAGGGAAAAAGAGGGTGGCCGAGAGTGGAATTTCGAGAAACCTTCGGCCGCAAGCACTACGCCGGGGTTGTGACAGCGCGGCCCATTCCGCGGGGTTATCATGCATCCGCGCCGCGGTCGGGCGCATTGCAAACCACCAGAGAGGAGGCACCATGTCTATCAGGAGCATCCTTGTCACCACGGCAATCGCGATATTCGCAACCGGCGTCGTCGCGGAAGCCCGCGCTCAGGGGCAGAAGGATTGGAGGAAAGAAGGGCCTTGCTCGGAGGAGGTCAAGAATTTCTGCGCTCGTGTCGAGCCGGGAGAGGCCCGGATCGCCGATTGCATGGCTGACAACTTCCGCAGGCTCAGGCCCTCGTGCCGGGGCGCGATTACGGCTGCTCGCAACAAGTTCGACAGAATGGTGGACGCGTGCAAGGGCGACGCTGAAAAATTCTGCAAGGGCATTCCGTACCGGGAAGGGCGCGTCCTGTCCTGCCTCAAAGGGCGGCAGTCCGATCTAGGTCCCGCGTGCGCGACCCAATTCAAGCGCGCGGGCAGCGACCCCGCAATATTCCAATGACAGGAGGCGCGCCGGGCAGGGTCCTGGCGAGCACCATCGCGCCTGCCGATGAACGGGATGGGCCTAAGGTCCAATTGCTTCCACCGATAGTGTCCGGGCAGACTTCACGCAGGGCATTCGTCAGGGGTAAGGGGCTTGAACAGGCGGGAAGCGTCGGACGAGGACCTTGAACGCGTCATGCGCGAGGTGCCGCGCGGCGCCTTTGCGCTTGCCGGGCTCGCGGTCGGAGCGCTCCTCGCCGCCTGGCTGCTGATCTACTTCCTGGTTTTCTTGCCGCGCGGCATGGTGGGCTGATCCTTGCCCATCTCCGAAGAAATCATCGTCCGCTCCGAGCTGCGCTGGGCCGCGATCTCGGTCGGGGTGGTGAGCGTCATCATGATCGCCCTCATCTACGCCGGGCTCGTGCACCACATCAACCCGCCGAGCAATATCGAAAGGATCGACCCGAAGACGCTCCATCTCGGCGGCGAATTCACCGAGGCGAACCTCGGCACGCGCGTGTCCGGCGACGGTCAGGTCACCAGCCGGATCGTCGCCACGCAGTTCACGTTCCAGCCGCGCTGCGTCGTCCTGCCGGCCAACCGCCGCGTGACGCTGCGCTTCGCCACGCCCGACGTGATCCACGGCATCCTCGTCAGCGGGACGAACGTGAATACCATGATCGTTCCAGGGTACGTGAGCCAGGTTCACACCGTCTTCACGCGTACCGGCGACCTGCTCATGCCATGCCACGAGTATTGTGGCCTGGGCCACAGCGAAATGTCGGCAACGGTACGCGTCGTCCCGCCGGATGAATTCAAGCCGGACGCCGAGGGCAGGGTTGCTTGTGACGCACGCTAGGCAGCTCACCTTTGCCCATCTTTGGCTGGCGTTCCTCGCGTTCGCGGTCGCGCTTGTCCTCGGCGTGTGGCAGATGTGGGCGCGCAGTCCGCTGCCGGCGCCTTTTGTCACCGCCTCGACGTACTTCAGCGCGGTGACGGCACACGGCACCGCCATGGCCTACGTCATGCCGGTCTTCATGATCATGGGGTTCGGCTATTACGTCGCTGAAACGGCCCTCGACCGGCCCCTTCCGGCGCCGCGATGGGCATGGTCCGCTTTCGCGTTGGGGCTCGCGGGCGCGCTGATGGCCACCGTGACGATCTTTTCCGGGCGCGCCGCCGTGCTCTTTACGTTCTATCCGCCGCTGACGGCCAGCGTTTTCTTTTACCTCGGCCTCGTCATGGTCGTCGCCGCATCGTGGATCTGGTGCGTGCTGATGATGGTGGCGATGGCACAGTGGAAGCGCGCGAATCCCGGACGGCCGGTCCCGCTCGCGATGTTCGCCACCGTGGCCAACGCCGTCATGTGGCTGTGGACGACGATCGGCGTGGCTGCGGAGCTCCTCTTCCAGGTCATTCCCGCGGCGCTCGGCCTCAAGGCGCAGCTCGACGTCGGTCTGTCGCGCACGCTCTTCTCCTGGACGCTGCACGCCATCGTTTACTTCTGGCTCATTCCTTCATACATAGCGTTCTACACAATGGTGCCGCAGGCGGCCGGCGGCCGGCTCTACAGCGACACGATGGGACGCCTCACGTTCATCCTGTTCCTGATCTACAGCCTGCCGGTCGGGCTGCATCACCTGCTGATGGACCCGCAGCAGTCCAACGCCTTCAAGTTCCTGCAGGTGGCGCTGACGGCGCTCGTTTCGGTGCCGACCCTGCTGACCGTGTTCACCATCGGCGCATCGCTCGAGATCGCCGGCCGTTTGCGCGGCGGCCGCGGACTGCTCGGCTGGATTGGCGCCCTGCCGTGGGACCGGCCCCTCGTGCTGGCGACCGGCCTCGCGTTCCTGATGCTCGGGTTCGGCGGCTTCGGCGGCCTGGTCAACATGAGCTATGGAATGAACGCCATGGTCCACAACACGTCGTGGGTTACGGCGCATTTCCATCTCATCTTCGGCGGCACGGTGGTCATCATGTATTTCGCGATCGCTTACGCCATCTGGCCGGCGGTGACCGGCCGCGCCGCGCCGTCGCTCGCCGCGCAGCGGCTGCAGCTATGGCTGTGGTTCGCCGGCATGCTGGTCATGACGCTGCCCTGGCACTACCTTGGGCTGCTCGGCCAGTGGCGCCGGGTCGCCACCTTCAACTATGCGGATCCGATCATCGCCGGTTGGGGGCCCTGGGTCGTCGTGTCGCTGATCGGCGGAGTGATCCTGCTGGGGAGCGGATTGCTCTTCGTGCTCAACCTGCTTCAGTTCAACGTGAGTCGCGAGCCGCATGCGGCGGCGCCGGGCGAGCTCTATGCGAGCGCGGTGCATCCGCCCGCGCGCGTGCCGGCGGCGCTGAACGGCTTCCGGCTGTGGAACGCGCTCGTCCTCGTGTTGATGATCCTCGCCTACGGCTATCCCATCGCCCAGTTCTTCGTCGGCGATTCGCCGCAGGCGCTCGTGCATCGCGTGGACGAGCGCAGGTAGGTCATGAACGATCCTGACCGGCTCGAGCAACCGTGGCGCCTTTGGGCGAGCGTGGCGATCCTCTCGGTGTTCGCCTTCTCGGTGCTTTTCGGCTTCGTCCTCATGCCGGTCATGCAGGGACGCGCGGCCGGCATCGACGCGTTCGAAGCCATCTGCCGCGCGCTCGGTATCACGCCCGGCTCGCCGGCCGCGCGGCAACCCACAACCAACGCGAAGGCGCAGCCCGCCACCCGCGTTGCCTGGAGCGCCGACCTGTTGAATTCCCTCACCAAGGCAACCGCCGCCGGCGAATCACTGGCCGGCAGCTGCGCCGGATGCCACGGACGGGACGGACGCGCCGTGGAGGTCAAGCTGTATCCGGATCTCGCCGGCCAATCGGCCGCGGCGATCTACAAGCAGCTCCATGATTTCAAGACCGGGAGCCGGCCCAGTGCGCTGATGACGCCTATGGTACAAGCGCTTACCGAGGAGCAAATGGTGGCCGTGTCAGCGCACTTCGCGGCGTTTCCCGTGCGGCCGATTCCCGCTGCGCAGCTTCCCGCCGCCGGCGCGGCGATCGAAGGCCTGGTCGCGCGCGGAGACTCGGGACGCGGGATGCCCGCCTGCAACGCCTGCCACGGCGACCAGTCTGGCGGACCGACGGAGGCGCCGCGTCTCAGTCGCCAGAGCCGCGAATACCTGGCCGCGCAGTTGCGCGCCTTCAAGACCGGCGAACGGCGCAACGACATCTACTCGCGCATGCGCAGCGTGGCGGCGCCCCTCACCGAAAGCGAAATCGACGGACTGGCGCTCTTCTACGCGAGCACGCGGACCTACTAGGCATACGTAACCGTGGCGGATTGAACCGCGGTGCTTTCATCGCTCTTCCTCCGTGGGTATTATGAAGCATAGTCCCGCGAGCAAGGAGGACCTCATGGATTTCCACGAGACGCTGTCGCGCCGCGGCTACTCCAGAAAAGAGATGATGAAGCGAGTGGCTCGCTTCAAGAAGCTCAAAGGCTCCGACGGCGGGCTGCCCGACTCGAAGATGCCCGGCTGCGAGCGCATCCTCTACAACGTCATCGGCTTCCAGCCGCCTGCGACCGAGCGCGGCGGCAAGCAGTCGCCGGTGGGGGTGAAGGCCGCGAGAATGGCCGCGATCAAGATCTCCGAGGGCTTCAACCTCGGCTATTGCCGGGCGCGCCCGGGCAAGGGCCCGATGCTGCACAACCACGACACCAACGAGACCTTCATCGCCATGACAGGAACCTGGCGCGCTCTCTGGGAAAACGAGCGCGGCAAGCTCGAGCACGTGGACCTGAAGCCGCTCGACCTGATCTCCTTCCCGCCCGGTGCCATCCGCCGCTTTATGAACGTCACGCGCGGACCGAAGAACAAGTACTCGACCCTGATGTTCGTGATCGGCGGCAACGCGCCGAGCTCGGAGTTCACGAACAAGTCGATGCGCGAGATCGAGGCGGCGGGGGCGATGCCGCGCCAGCGCGCGACGCGGAAAGCGGCGCGGTAAGCAAAACGACGGAAAACGGCGTGGTAAGCAATGGGGTTTCCCCTCCTTGGATAAGGAGGGGTGGCGCGAAGCGCCGGGGTGGTTTGATATTTGCCGCATTACCGCCCCGCCGCCTCCGGCGGCACCCCTCCTCGAAGAGGAGGGGAAAATGACGAGGATCCGGCGGCACCCCTCCTCGTAGAGGAGGGGAAAATGACAAGGACCATCATGGAATTCGGAGTCTTCGATCACCTCGACCTGGGCGAGCGCCCGCACGAGCGGTTCTACCGCGAGCGCCTGGAGATCGTGGAGGCCTACGAGCGCGCGGGCTTCGCCTCCTACCACGTCGCCGAGCACCATCTCACGCCTCTGGGCATGGCGCCTTCGCCTTCCGTGTTTCTCGCGGCGGTGGCGCAGCGCACGAAACGCCTGCGCTTCGGGCCCATGGTCTACGTCGCGCCCCTCTATCATCCCTTGAGGCTGCTCGAGGAGATCTGCATGCTCGACCAGATGAGCGGCGGGCGGCTGGAAGTCGCATTCGGCCGCGGCGCCCTGCCCGCCGAGGTGCGCTTCTTCGACGTCGATCCGGCGCAGACCGAGAAGCTGCACCAGGAAGCGCTCGGCTTCATCCTCGAGGCTTTTAGCGAAGGCAAAGTCACGGTCACGGCCGAGGGCGGAAAGCGGCGCCTGCCGCTCGCCATCCCGCCCTTGCAGAAGCCGCACCCGCCGCTGTGGTACGGCGTGCATTCGCCGGAGGCCGCCGAGCGTGCCGCGCGGCGTGGAATGAACGTGGTCGGCCTGGACACCGTCGCGGAGCTCAGGCCCGCCTTCGCGCGGTTTCGCGCGGTCTGGAAAGAGGCGCGCGGCGACGCCGGCTTGCCCAGGATCGGGCTGGGGCGGTTCATCGTCGTCGGAAAAAATGCAAACGAGGCGCGCGCCGCCGCGCGCAGGGCGTACCGCAGCTGGCACGAGAGCTTCACCTATCTCTCCTCGCGCATGGGATTCGGCCACCGGCACTCGCGTCCGCCGGAATTCGACGCGATGGCCGAGGACGGGCGCGCGTTCGCAGGCGACCCCGAGGGCGTCGCCGGGTACGTGCGGGCGCAGCTCGCGGAATCGGGCGCGAACTACTTCGTCGGGCAATTCGCCTTCGGCAACCTCACGCTGGAAGAGACGCTGCGCTCGATCGACCTGTTCGCAGGCGAAGTGATGACGATGCTCGAGCGTGCTCCTGCGCGCGTCGCCTCGGCCTAAGGGAGGAGCACGCCGCCGTGCGCGCTCTCCTTCTCGCCCTAGCGATCGGCGTTCTCGTGCCGGTTCCCGCCGCCGCTCAGGGCTATCCGTCGAGGACGGTGAGGATCGTCGTCGGCACCTCGCCGGGGGGCTCGCCCGACGTGTTCGCGCGCCTGATCGCGCAGAAGATGAGCGAGTCCTGGGGCGCGGTCGTGGTCGAGAATCGCATCGGCGCGAACGGGAACATCGCGGCCGAAATGGTCTCCAAGTCCGCGCCCGACGGCTACACCGCGTACATCTGCGACAGCGCGATCTGGGCGATCAACCCGCACTTGTACGCGAAAGTGCCTTACCGGCCCCTCGAGGATTTCGCGGGCATCAGCACCATCTCCACGCTCCCGACCTTCCTCACGGTGCATCCCTCGGTCCCGGCGGCAACTTACGCGGAGTTCATCGCCTACGCCAAGCAGAACCCCGGCAAGCTCGCGTACGCTTCGGCGGGCAACGGCTCGATCCACCACATCACCACGGAGCTGTTCAAGTCGCTCGCGGGAATCAGCATGGTGCACGTGCCCTACAAGGGGATGGGACAGGCCGGGCCGGCGCTGATCGCCGGCGACGTGCAGGTTGCGTTCTCCAGCTATACCGCGATGGCGCAGTACGCCAAGGCGGGAAAGGTGCGCATCCTCGCGAGCGCCGACGGCAAGCGCACGCCCGCGCTGCCCGACATCCCGACGATCTCCGAGCTCGGCATTCCCGGCTTCGACATGGCTTCCATGCTGGGCGCGCTCGCGCCGGCGGGAACCCCGCGCGACATCGTCGCGAAGCTGAACGCCGGCGTCGTCGCCGCCGTGGCCTCGCCCGAGGTCCACGAGAAGATCGCCGGGTTCGGCGTCCGCATCGGCACCAGCACGCCCGGGGAGTTCGACGCGCTGATGCGCGCGGAGTACGATAAGTACGCAAGACTGGTGAAGCTCTCCGGCGCGAAGCTGGATTGAGCGGCTCAAACATTCGGGGCACTTGTCAACGTATTTTCCAAAGGGGAGATCGTCATGATCCAGTTCAGTCGAGCAATGTCTTACGCGGCGTTCGCCATCGTGGGTGCCGTGTCGCTTGAAGTCCCGCAAGCCTACGGTGACGAAACCTGCAACTCGCCCTACGTCACGAAATTGATCAAGGGACAGGAAGACTACGTTTATGTCTGGGCGCTGGGCGTGGAGGGCCTGGGCGACGGCTCGGACAAAATGGTGACGGTGGATGTCAATCCGAAGTCGAAGAAATACGGCAAGGTGATTCAACAGGTCTCGGTCGGGTCACGCGGCGAGGCTCATCACATGGGCTTCACGGACGACCGGCGCTACCTCTGGGCGGGCGGCCTGGAAAACAGCAGGATCCACGTTTTTGACATCGCGACCGATCCCGGCAAACCCCGGCTCGTCAACACCATCGCGAACCTCGGGGAGAAGACCGGCTATGTCGGTCCGCACACCTACTATGCTCTGCCCGGGCGGATGCTGGTCCAGGCGCTCTCAAACACGAAGGACAAGGGCGGAGTCACGGGGATGGCCTTGTACAACAACAAAGGCGACTTCATCGCGAGCTACGCGATGCCGGTCGATAACGGCGGGGACGGCTACGGCTACGATCTCGCAGTGAATCCCAGGAAAAACGTGCTGCTCACCTCGAGCTTCACCGGCTACGACAACTATATGCGCTCCCTGGGCGAAGTCGTGAAGGACCCGGAGGCAATGAAGCGTTTCGGCAATACCATGGTGCTGTGGGACTTGAAGGCCATGAAGCCGCAAAAAGTCTTCAGCGTGCCCGGCGCGCCGCTCGAGATTCGCTGGTCCTTGAAGCCCGGCGACAACTGGGCGGTCGCGGCGAGCGCGCTCACATCGAAAATCTGGCTGGTGAAGCAGGACGCCAAGGGCGAGTGGCAGGCGAAGGACGTGGCGACGATCGGCGACCCGGCCAAGATCCCGCTGCCCGTCGATATCAGCATCACGCGCGACGGCAAGGGCCTGTGGGTCAACACCTTCATGGACGGGAAGACGCGCTATTTCGACCTTTCCAATCCCGAGGCGCCCAAGCAGACCTACGAAAAGCAAACGGGCAAGCAGGTCAACATGATTTCGCAGAGCTGGGACGGCAAGCGGGTCTACATCACCTCGTCGCTGCTCGCGAACTGGGACAAGGGCGGCGCGGACAACGAGCAGTTCCTGCGCGGGTTCACCTGGAACGGCAAGGAGCTGAAGCAGGTGTTCGAGGTGGATTTCACCAGGGAGAAACTGGGCCGCGCCCATCACATGAAGCTGGGGTCGAAGACCTTGCGCACGGCCTATACGCCGCCGGACGCGTCCCGGCAGCTCGCGCTTGGCCGATGATCGTGCGCCGCGATGCGACCATCGCGCGTCTCTTGGCGCTCTTCGCAGTCATGCTGGTGTCCCGGATCGCCTGCGGACACCAGCAGGACGGCCACGATGCAATCCTGGAATTCGAGCCTCCCGGGCCCGGTACCTATCAGCTGCATCGCATCATGCCCGCACCCGACGGCCGAGTGCTCGACACCGAGGGACGCTCGCAGAAGCTCTCGCGCTTTCTCCAGGACAAGATCACGCTGCTGGGTTTCATCTACACCACGTGCACCGATCCTGAAGGCTGCCCGCTTGCCTATCGTGTGTTCGACGGCCTGAAGAAGGAAATCCAGGCTGCCCCGGCCCTGCACGACCAGGTGCGCTTCGTGACCCTCAGCTTCGACCCCGCGCGCGACTCACCCGAGGTCATGAAGTACTACGCCGGGAGCCGCATCAAGGAAAGCCGGGGCTTGCGCTGGTATTTCCTGACCACGCGCTCCGTGCGGGATCTGCTGCCGCTCGTCGAAGGCTTCGGCCAGGACATCCGCTATTCGGTGGATAAATCCACCGGCAGGCCGGTGCGGGAACTCTCCCACGTGCTGAAGGTTTTCCTGATCGACCGGTCCGGGAGCATCCGCGAGATCTACACCTCGACCTTCCTGCATCCGCAAGTGGTGATGAACGACATCAAGACGCTGTTAATGGAACAAGGCGCAAGGTTTCCTTGACCCGGGAACGATCGGGCGCTTCATTCTCCGCGCACGCCGATCTCGCGGATGATTTTTCCCCACCGGGCCACGTCGGCGCGCACGATCTCGGCGAATTGACCGCTCGCCATCGCGTGCACTTCCAAGCCTTGCTGGGCGAGCTTTCCTCCCAGCTCGGCATCGTCGAGCGCCTTGTTGACGGCCGTGTTGAGCCGCACGGTCAGCTCCTTGGGCAGCGTGCCCGGGCCGAACATTCCATACCAGGGCGTATATTCGTAACCGGGCACGCCCGCTTCCGCGATGGTCGGAAGGTCCGGCAGCGCCGGCGAGCGGCGCGCGCCGGAAGTGCCGAGAGCGCGCACCTTGTCGCCCTTCACGTAAGGCATCACCGACGGCATGGTGAGCAGCATGGTCTGGATCTGTCCGCTGATGAGATCGGTGAGCGCCGGCGCGTTGCCCTTGTAGGGGACGTGCGTGAGCCGGATCCCCGTGAGCGACCGCAGCAGCTCGACCGCGAGATGTCCCGCGCTGCCGATTCCTGCCGAGCCATAAGCGATGCTGCCCGGGTTGGCGCGCGCGTAAGCGAGAAACTCCTGCACCGTCCTCACCGGCAGTGAGTTGGTGACGACCAGCGCGTTCGGGGTCGCGCCCACGTAGGCGATCGGTGCCAGGTCGCGCAGCGTGTCGTAGGGAAGGTCGGGGTACAGACTTGCGCTGTAGGCGAGCGCCTGGCTCATCATCATCAAGGTGTAGCCGTCACCGGGCGATTTCGCGAGCACGGCGGCGGCGATGGTGCCGCCCGCGCCGGCCTTGTTCTCAACGACGAACGGCTGGCCGAGGTCCGTGGCGAGCTTCGCGCCGACGACGCGCGCCACGATGTCCACTGTGCCGCCCGCGGAAAACGGGACGAGCATTCTTATCGGCCGTGCCGGATACCCTTGAGGGAGCGCGGACGCGGCGGCGAACATGCAGACAAGGGCGGCGAAGGCACGCCGGAAGCCGTGAGTCATCGAAGTCCCGCTTTTACGCGAAACGGTAGCGCGCGAGCTTCGCCTCGTCGAGCGCGACGCCGAGGCCCGGGCCGGGCGGAAGCGCGAGGGAGCCCGCGCCGAGGTCGAGTTTTTCGGTGGTGATGTCGTCCACGGTCTTGAGCGGCCCGACGCATTCCAGCCCGTCGATCACGTTCGCGCTGGTCGCGGCGAGCATGATCTCCGCCATGGTGTTCACGCCGAGCCCGAAGCCGTGGCCGACAACGCAGCGCAACCCCGCGGCTTGCGCGGTGGCGAGCATGGCGAGCGTGCGGTGGAACCCGCCCTGCTTCATGACTTTCAGCTTGACGATGTCGGCTGCATCCGCCTTGATCACCGCGATGAGACTCGCGTGGTCCAGGATCGATTCGTCGGCCATGATGGGAACGCCGCCCGCTTCGCGGCGCACCCGCGCCATCCCGGCGAGATCGCCGGCGGCGACCGGCTGCTCGAAGAGCTGCAGGTTGTACGGCTGCATCAAGCGCGCGAGGTGTATGGCGGTGTCGGCGTCGTAGCCCGCGTTCGCATCGATCCTGAGCGCCATCGCAGCGCCCACCGCCTCGCGCACCGCCTTGACGCGTTCGCGGTCGGCCTCGATGCCGCCGCCCACCTTGATCTTCGCCGAGCGAAAGCCGCGCTCGAACCATTTCAAGGCTTCGGCCGCCGCCTCATCGGGCGGGAGGATACCGATCCAGGCGTTGAACAAGAGGCGCTCCTTCACCGCGCCGCCGAGATAGGTGTACACCGGCACGCCGAGCGCGCGGGCGGTGAGGTCCACGCAGGCCATCTCGATCGCCGCCTTGGCGCCGAGAAAACCCGGCGTCGCGGCATCCAGGCGCGCATTGAGGACATGGATGTTCGCGGCATCCAGGCCGATCACGCCGGGCGCGAGCTTGCCGCGCAGTGCCGCAAGCGATTCCTCGATGGTCTCGGTCGAATAGCCCGGCGAAGGATCGATGTTGCCCAGCCCGACCGCGCCGCCCGTCGCGGTCACGCGCACGATGGCGCTCTTTTGCACGGTCTTGGTGAGGTAGGCGTTCTTGAATCCGCCGCCCACGAGCGGCACTGCGACGCCAAACACCTCGACCCGCTCGATCGAAAGCCGCAACTGCGTGTCGGGGATCGGGCGCCGGGCGATTTGTGTGTTCATCGGGGCCGGTTCTCAGGCGCGAAGCCGGTCCGCTTTGATCTGCGTGCGATGCATCAGCCGGCGCGCGTTCGGATCGAAGGGGTCGCGCCGGTGCAGCGTGCAGCGGTTGTCCCAGATGAGCACGTCGCCCACCCGCCATTGCTGGCGAAAAGTGAACTGGGCTCGCGTCGCGTGCTCCCACAATTCGTCGAGCAGCGCTTCGCTCTCGGCGAGTGGAAGGCCCAGGATGCAGCTGTTGCGCCGCCGCCCCAGGAACAGGCACTTGCGGCCGGTCTCGGGGTGCACGCGCACGAGCTCATGCTGCGCGCCGGGCGCGTTGCGCGGATCGGTGACCTCCTGGTAGCCCTTGCGCATGACACCGGCGCTGTTATAGGTGGCGTCGTGGTTCGCCTTGCGGCCTTCGATTCTATTTTTCAGCTCGGCCGGCAGAGTCTCGTACGCGAGATACATGTTCGCCCAGTAGGTGTCGCCGCCCGAGGGCGGAATCTCGAGGGCGTGCAGGATCGCACCCTTGGGCGGGGTCTCGACGTAGGTCATGTCGGCGTGCCAGATCGCCTCGCCGTCGCCCAGGCCGCCGATCGGTGCGCCGCCCATCTTGATGTTGGAGATCACGTTCATTTCCGGATGCTCGGGCAGGAAGGGCTTGCCGTAGGGATTCGGCCCCGGCGGATCGAGCTCGCCGAAGAGCTGGCTGAACGCGAGCAGCTGCGGATCGGAGAGCCGCTGGCCGCGAAAGCGCAGCACGAGATGATCGAGCCAGGCCCTGCGGATCTCCGCGAAGGTCTCCGCGGCAACCGGCCGCGACAGGTCTATGCCGCTCACTTCGGCGCCGAGGGCTCCTCCGAGCTTCTTGACTTGAATCGGCGGCATGTGCGCGACGCTCAGCCGATGTGCTTGCGAAAGAATTCCAGCGTGTGCGAGCGCGCGAGCTTCGCGCTCTCGGCGTGGTACGAGCCGCGCTGGTCGCAGTTGAAGCCGTGGCCCGCCGGGTAGATGAAGGACTGCGCGCCCGGGTGCTGGGCCGCGGCCTTCTTCGCCGCTTCGATCGGGATCGACTGATCGGTCTCGCCCCAGTGGAACGTCACCGGGCACTTCGGCTTTTCGCCGGCGTTGTTCGGGATTCCGCCGCCGTAGTAGCACACGGCGCAGGCGAGGCCCGCGAGGCGCGCAGCCGCCATCCAGGACACCGTCCCGCCCCAGCAGTAGCCGACGACGCCGACCTTGCCCGCGGACTTTACGTCGTCCCTTCCGGCGGCCGCGTCCTTGATCGCGTTGTCCCAATTCATTTTCGGAATGTAGCTGCGGCCGACTTCGATGTCGGCCTGCGAATAGCCGAGGTCCACGCCGCGCTGCGCGCGGTCGAAGAACGCCGGCGCGACCGCGAGATAGCCGTCGGCGGCGTAGCCGTCGGCGATGCTCCTGATATGGCTGTTGACCCCGAAAATTTCCTGCACCACGATCAAGCCCCCGCGCGGCTTGCCCTTGGGTTCGGCGCGGTAGGCGGAGAGTTTGTGGCCGTCCGAGGCGGTCAGGTCGATCATCTTGCCCACGTTCGTGTCTCCTCTGGTGTTTTTTGTGAAGCGCAAAGTGTACTTCGTTCTTTGGCATAATGCGCCGTACACTAGGAGCACACCATGCCCGTCACCGAGCTCAACCACTTTCTCATTCGCGCGAACGACCTCGAGCGCACCAAGGATTTCTACTGCAAGGTGCTCGGGTTCGAAGTCATGCCGCGGCCCGATTTCCCGTTTCCCGGCTACTGGCTTGGAATCAACGGCAAGATCCAGGTGCATATGGCGCAGGCGGGTGTGCCCCACTCGGAGCTTTACTACCTCGGCAGCCCGAAGAACGCCGCGAAGGACAATTCCGGCGTGATCGACCACATCGCGTTTCTCGCGACCGACCCCGACAAGTTCGTGAAGCATTTGAAGGCGGTCGGCGTTCCCTGCCGGCCGCGCAATTTCCCCGAGTCGCAGCTCTACCAGCTCTTCATCAAGGATCCGGACGGCCTGACGATCGAGCTCAACTTCTTCGGCATCACCAAGGCGCCCGACTGGGGCGGGGAGGACTACTCCCGCATGCCGCGCGCAGCCTCGGCGAAAAAGAAGCCGGCGAAGGCCAAGGCCGCGGCGTAATGAACGCCCCCGACAAGGGCGCGCGCAGCTTCGCCGGCGTCTCCTACGAGGAGGCGCTCGCGCGCGCTCGGGCCATGGTGCCCGCCCTTCGCAGTCGAGCGGCCGGGGCCGAGAAAGAGCGCGTGATGCCGCCCGAGACGATCGCCGAGCTGCACGCGAGCGGGATTCTTCGCTCGATGCAGCCCAGCCGCTGGGGCGGGATGGAGTTCGATTTCGTCGCCTACGTCGATTTCTGCTACGAGCTCGCGCGCGGCTGCGCTTCGACCGCCTGGAATTTCGGCAATCTCCAGGTGCACCACTGGATGCTGGCGATGTACGACGAGCGCGCGCAGGAAGAAGTGTGGGGCGCGAATCCCGAAGCGCTGATCGCATCCGGAATCGCCTTTCCGCAGGGGCGCGCGAAGAAGGTCGAGGGAGGCTACCTCATCGGCGGAAAGTGGAATTTCTCGAGCTGCTCGAACATCGCCGAATGGAACATGCTCGCGGTCACCGTGCGCGATGGCGACCGCCCGGTCGACTACCGCATGTGCCTGCTGCACAAGTCGCAGTACGAGGTCATCGACGACTGGCAGGTGCTCGGGATGCGCGCGACGGGCAGCATGAGCGTCGTCGCCAGGGACGTTTTCGTTCCCGAGTACAAGGCCCTGGGCATGCTGGACGCGCGCGGCGGCGACAAATTTCCCGGCGCGCGAGGAAATCCGAACCCGGCCTACTGCGTGCCGCTCTCGGCGCTCGGCGGGCACGGCATCGGCGCCTGCGCGGCCGGCAACGCCAGCGCGGCGCTCGAGCTGACCATCGATGCGGTGAAGGAGCGCAGCACCAACTACACCGGCGCGAAGATGCGCGACTTCCAGGCGGTGCAGCTGCGCGTCGGCGCGGCGGGGGCAAAGATCGACGCTGCAAGGCTGATCCTGCGCGAGGATTGCCTCGAGGCGCAGCGGATCGCGAACCGCAAGCTCATGCCAGACGCGCAGACCAAGCTGCGCTTCAAGCGCAACCTCGCCTACGCGGTAGGCCTCGCCACCGAGGCGGTGGATTCGCTCCACGCCATGGCAGGGGCGAACGGCATCTACGAGACCTACCCGCTGGAGCGGATTTTCCGCGACGCACACTCCCTTGCGGGCCATATCAGCTTCAGCTTCGACGCGCAGGCCTCCGGCTGGGGGCTCGCCGCGCTCGGCGGCGAGGTCAACAGCCCGACGCTGTGAAAAAATGAAAATCTGCCGCTTCGACAAGAACCGCCTGGGCATCGTGCACGGCGACGAGGTCCTCGATGTCAGCAAGGCGCTCGCCGTCATTCCGCAGCAGAGCTGGCCGATCGCGCAGGGCGATCCCCTGATCATGAACTTCAAGCGCGTGCTCGCCGCGGCGAAGAAGCTCGCGCCCCGCGCGAAGAAGAAGCCCCTTTCCAGGGTGAAGCTCCTCTCGCCGGTGGCCAACCCCTCGAAGATCATCGGCGCGCCGATCAACTACGACGACCACATCGCCGAGTCGATCAAGGATCCGGGCATCGCGCACGGGCGCACCAACATCCAGAAGGGCATCGGCGACTGGGGCCTGTTCCTCAAGGCCAACTCCTCGCTGATCGGCTTCGGCGAGGAGATCCGGCTGCGCTGGCCCGAGCGGCGCAACGACCACGAGGTCGAGCTCGCGCTCGTGATCGGCAAGCGCGGCAGCAGGATCCCCAGGGAAAAAGCGCTCGAATACGTCTGCGCCTACTCGATCGGCCTGGACATGACGGTGCGCGGGCCGGAGCTGCAGTGCTTCAGGAAGTCGATCGACACCTACAGCGTGCTCGGGCCATGGCTCGCGACCGCCGACGAGATCGCCGATCCCAACGCGCTCGACCTCTCGATCAAGGTGAATGGCGAGCTCAGGCAGAATTCGAACACGAAGTATCTCGTCTACAAGGTCGAGCGGCTGATCGAGTTCGCCTCGGCCATGTATACGCTGCATCCCGGAGACATCATCATGACCGGAACGCCCGCCGGCGTCTCCCCGGTGAAGCCGGGAGATTTGCTGCATGCTTACGTCCAGGGGGTGGGTGAAAGCGATGTGCGAATTGCGCCGGCGTACGCCTGAAGCAGCCCGTGCCTGATCGTCTGTCAGCGGTTGCTCGCATCGAAGAGATCGGAGAGCCCATGCCCGTCACGGAAAAAACCGTATTGACCGCCGAGCTGCGCCTGGACGTCCAGGAGTTCTACGCGCGCTACGCCGAATGCCTCGACGGCGGCAGGCTGCAGCAGTGGCCCGAGTTCTTCCTGGACTCCTGCACCTACCGCGTCACGACGCGGCGCAACCTGCGCCTGGGCCCTGACGAGCATCTGGTGTCGCTCTCCACCCGCACGACCATGCGCGACCGCATCGTCGCGATCGGCCAGTCCGAGGACTACGAGCCGCACACGCAGCGCCACCTCATCTCGAACTTCCGCCTCCAGGCCGCCTCCGACGAGGAGCTGCGCGTGCAGGCGAACTTCGAGATCCTGCGCACCTTCCCCGGGAAGCGCAGCGAGCACCTCGTCTCGGGCACGTACGACGACCGCGTCGCGATCGCCGGCAGGCGCCTCCATTTCAAGGAGAAGCTGTGCGTGCTCGATTCGGACGTTCCTCCCGACGCGCTGATCTACCCGATCTGACGCCTTGGGGCGAACCCGGCGGATGCGCGCCGTTTTTCACCGCGCCGGTTTGACGGCCCCGTCGGTTTCCCTATAAAATTCTGCGGTTTTGCAGCTGGAGCAGGGCGTGTGGCGAGTGTTCCGCCCGATAATCGGGCTGCAGGTCTTGTGCACCGCTGCCGCAATCCTGCTGTCGGCCTGGCTCGCCGGAATACACGGCGCAATCTCCGCCGCACTGGGCGGTTCGATAGGAATCATCGCCGGCCTGGCTTTTGCGGTGTTGGCTGCACGCGGTAAATCGAAGTCTGCAGGGGAGGCGCTGTATACCGCCTTGAGGGCCGAGGCCGTCAAGCTGGTGCTCATGGTTCTCCTGTTGTGGTTCGTGCTGACGACGTACAGGGGCGTCGTCGCGATCGGGCTGATCGGCACTTTCATCGCCACGGTCCTGATTTTCACCATGGCAATACTGGTTCGCGAAAAGTAGAATTCAGAAAGAGCTTCCCGCAATGGCCGCCGAGCATGAACTGACCCCGGGCTCCTACATCGGCCATCACCTCGCGTTCCGGGAGGTTCGGGTCGCCGAGGGCCCGTTCTGGGTGCTCAACATCGACACCGTGCTGACGTCCGTGGGGCTGGGAATAATCGGCATCGGGTTTCTCTGGTGGGTGGTGCGCGGAGCGACCTCGGGCGTGCCCAACACGCGCCAGGCCTTGGTGGAAGTCCTCTGCGATTTCGTCGACAGGCAGGCGAAGGACATCTTCCACGGCGACCGCAGGTTCATCGCGCCGACCGCGCTCACCGTCGGCTTGTGGGTGCTGCTCATGAATTCCATGGATTTCCTCCCGATCGACATCATGGGCGCGATCTGGGAGCACGGCCTGGGCCTGGAGCGCTATCGCGAGGTGCCGACCGCGGACGTCAACACCACCTTCGCGCTGTCGCTCTCGGTATGGCTGCTGATGATCTATTTCTCGATCGCGGTGAAGGGCCTGGGCGGCTGGATCCACGAGCTGTTCTGCACGCCCTTCGGCTCGAACCCGCTGCTGTGGCTGCCGAACCTGCTGTTCAACTTGGTCGAGTACGTTTCCAAGCCGCTGTCGCACTCGCTGCGACTGTTCGGCAACATGTACGCGGGGGAGATCATCTTCCTGCTGCTGTGGATGATGGCCGGCGCCGGCGTCGTCGGCGCCATCTTCGCCATCCCGCTCGCCGTGATCTGGGCGCTCTTCCACATCCTGATCGTGCTGCTGCAGGCCTACATCTTCATGATGCTGACCATCGTGTACATCTCGATGGCGCACGAAAGCCATTGATCAACTGACGCTCCAGAAAGGGAATCCATAATGGAAAAACTACAACTCGTGGCCCTGATCCAGGCCTATACCGGCGTGGGCATCGGCCTGATGGTCGGGCTGGGTGCCTTGGGCGCCTGCGTCGGCGTGGGCATCATGTGCAGCCGCTTCCTCGAGGGCGCGGCGCGCCAGCCGGAGATGATCCCGGCGCTGCAGGGCAAGGTGTTCCTGCTGCTCGGCCTGATCGACGCCTCGTTCATCATCGGTCTCGGGATCGGCATGTTCTTCGCGTTCGCCAATCCGCTGCTCGGCGCGCTCGGCGGATGAACCTGAATCTCACGCTGATCGCGCAAGGCATCGCCTTCGCGATCTTCATCCTGATCTCGGTCAAGTTCGTCTGGCCGATGTTCTCGCGCAAGATCGAGGAGCGCCAGAAGACGATCGCCGACGGCCTCGCCGCGGGCGAGCAGGGGCGGCGCGACCTGGAGGCGGCGGGCAAGCGCGCGCACGAGGAGCTCGCCAGGGCGCGCGAGCGCGTCGGCGAAATCATCGGCTCCGCGGAAAAGCGCGACGCGCAGATGCTCGAGGAGGCGAAGGCCGCAGCCAGGGCCGAGGCCGAGCGCATTCTCGCCGCCGCCAAGGCCGATATCGACCAGCAGATCGCGCATGCGAAGGAAACACTGCGCGAACAGGTCGCCTCGCTCGCCGTTTCCGGCGCGGAGAAGATCCTGCGCCGCGAGGTCAACCCCGAGACGCATGCCGAGCTGCTCGGCCGGCTGAAGCGGGAAATCTGAGTGGCTGAAGCCGCCACCATCGCCCGGCCTTACGCCGAAGCCGTGTTCGGCCTCGCCGAGAAGGCGGGCGCTTTCGCCCCGTGGCTCGCCATGCTCGCGATCATGGCGCGGGTTGCGGCGCATCCGGAGATGCGTGCGTGCATCTCGAACCCCAATCTCGGCGCGAAGCCGCTCTACGACCTCTTCATGGAGCTCTGCAAGGAGGATTTTCCCATCGACGCGCGCAACTTCGTTCGCGTGCTGATCGCGAACGACCGCCTGACGCTCCTTCCGGAGATCCACCGGCAGTTCATCGAGCTGAAGAACGGCCTCGAAGGCGTGGTCGAGGCGGAGATCCGCACCGCCTTTCCGCTCGACAACGCGCAGATCAACGGCCTCGTCGCGGACATCTCGCGGCGCCTGAAGCGCAGGGTCCAGCCGCGCGTCGCCCTGGACAGGGAGCTGATCGGCGGCGTGCGCATCACCGCCGGCGACGAGGTGATCGATGGTTCGGTACGCGGCAAGCTCGAAGAGATGGCCGCGGCGCTGAAGAGCTGAACACGTGACTGCGATTCATCAATATGCGATCCACCCCGCCGGCTGCGCCGGCACCCCTCGTCAAGCGAGGACGGGATGGAAAAGCGACCAGGAGCAACGATGCAACAGCTGAACCCATCCGAAATCAGCGAGCTGATCCGCAACAAGATACAAAATCTTTCGCTGTCGGCGGACGTGCGCACGCAGGGGACGGTCGTGACCGTCACCGACGGCATCTGCCGCGTCCACGGCCTCTCGGACGTGATGCAGGGCGAGATGCTGGAGTTCCCGAACAACACCTTCGGCCTCGCATTGAACCTCGAGCGCGACTCGGTCGGCGCGGTGATCCTCGGCGAGTACGAGCACATCACCGAGGGCGACACCGTCAAGTGCACCAGCCGCATCCTCGAGGTGCCGGTGGGCCCCGAGCTCCTCGGGCGCGTGGTGAACTCGCTCGGACAGCCGATCGACGGCAAGGGGCCGATCCTTGCCAAGATGACCGACGTGATCGAGAAGGTCGCGCCCGGCGTGGTCTGGAGAAAATCCGTCTCGCAGCCGGTGCAGACCGGCCTGAAGGCGATCGACTCCATGGTGCCGATCGGCCGCGGCCAGCGCGAGCTGATTATCGGCGACAGGCAAACGGGCAAGACCGCGGTTGCGGTGGACACCATCATCAACCAGAAGGGCAAGGACCTGATCTGCGTCTACGTCGCGATCGGCCAGAAGGCCTCGACCATCGCGAACGTGGTGCGCAAGCTCGAAGAGCACGGCGCCATGGGCTATACCATCGTGGTGGCGGCCTCGGCCTCGGAGTCCGCGGCGATGCAGTACATCGCGCCCTACTCCGGCTGCACCATGGGCGAGTATTTCCGCGACCGCGGCGAGGACGCGCTCATCATCTACGACGACCTTACCAAGCAGGCCTGGGCGTACCGGCAGATCTCGCTCCTCTTGCGCCGCCCGCCGGGGCGCGAGGCGTACCCCGGCGACGTGTTCTACCTGCACTCTCGCTTACTTGAGCGCGGCGCGCGCTGCTCCGAGGCCTGGGTCGAGCGCTTCACTAAGGGCGAGGTGAAGGGCAAGACGGGCTCGCTTACCGCGCTCCCCATCATCGAGACGCAGGCGGGCGACGTGACCGCGTTCGTTCCGACCAACGTGATCTCGATCACCGACGGGCAGATCTTCCTCGAGACCGACCTCTTCAACGCCGGTATCCGGCCCGCGATCAACGCGGGGATCTCGGTGTCGCGGGTGGGCGGCGCCGCGCAGACCAAGATCATGAAGCGCCGCGACACGGGCGGCGGGGTGCGCCTCGCGCTCGCGCAGTACCGCGAGCTCGCCGCCTTCGCGCAGTTCGCATCCGACCTCGACGAAGCGACGCGAAAACAGCTGGAGCGCGGCCGCATGGTGACCGAGCTCATGAAGCAGCCGCAGTACCAGCCGCTCCCGGTGTGGGAGATGGCGCTCACGCTCTTCGCCGTCAACAACGGCTACTTCGACTCGATCGACGTGAAAAAGGCGCTCGCGGCGGACAAATCGCTGCGCGACCACCTCAAGAGCAAATACGCGCCGCTCGTGAAGACCATGGAGGACAAGAAGGATCTCTCGGGCGACGAGGAGAAAGCCCTCAAGGCGGCGATCGAAGACTGGAAAAAAACCGGTAGTTACTGATGCCAGGCACCAAGGAAATCAGGATGAAGATCCGGAGTGTGCAGAACACCCGGAAGATCACCAAGGCGATGGAGATGGTCGCCGCCTCCAAGATGAGGAAAGCGCAGGAGCGCATGCGCCAGGCGCGCCCCTACGGCGAGAAGATCCGCAACGTCGCCGCGCATATCAGCCATGCGAACCCGGAATACCGCCATCCTTTCCTCGTCGAGCGCGACACGGTGAAGGGCGTGGGAATGATCGTGGTCACCACCGACAAGGGCCTGTGCGGGGCCCTGAACACCAATCTCCTTCGCCTCGCCTTCGGGAAGTACAAGGAATGGGAGGCGCAGGGCGAGAAAATGGAAGTTTGCGCGATCGGCGGCAAGGGCTTCGGCTTCATGCAGCGACTCGGGGCGAATGTCGTGTCGCACGTGGTGCAGCTCGGCGACCGGCCGCAGATCGACAAGCTGATCGGCGCGGTGAAGGTGATGCTCGACGGCTATACGCAGGACCGCTTCGATCGCCTCCTGCTCTTCTACACGCGCTTCATCAACACCATGAAGCAGGAGCCCGTCATGGAGCAGCTGCTGCCTCTTTCCGGCGAGCGGCTCGGGTCGCCGCGGGAGCCCTGGGACTACATCTACGAGCCCGAGGCGAAGGCCGTGCTCGAGCAGGTGCTCACGCGCTACATCGAGGCGATCATCTTCCAGGCGGTCGCCGAGAACATGTCCTCGGAGCAGAGCGCGCGCATGGTCGCGATGAAGTCCGCTTCCGACAACGCCGAGACGCTGATCGACGAGCTGACGCTCGTCTACAACAAGAACCGCCAGGCCGGGATCACCAAAGAGATCTCCGAGATCGTCGGCGGCGCGGCTGCGGTATGAACGGCCGTGATGATCGGCGCAGCGGCGGTATGAATCGAGCGATACGTGCCGCTTTTTTCCCCTCCTCTCTTGAGGAGGGGTGCCTGCGCAGCAGGCGGGGTGGTCTTGCGCGCCGACCACCACCCCGCGCCTTCGGCGCACCCCTCCTCCTCGAAGGAGGAGGGGAAACTGAATTTGGAAAGCACGACTAGGAAAACACATGGCAGAAGCTAGAAACTCCGGAACCATCGTCCAGTGCATCGGCGCGGTGATCGACATCGAATTCCCGCGCGAGGCGATGCCCGGGATCTACGACGCGCTCGTGCTCGAGGACTCGGGGGAGAAGAGCTTCGCCGAACAGGGCCTCACCTTCGAGGTCGAGCAGCAACTGGGCGACGGCGTGGTGCGCTGCATCGCGCTCGGGTCCTCCGACGGCCTGCGCCGCGGCATGAAGGTGAAGAGCACAGGCGGCCCGATCTCGGTGCCGGTCGGCAAGGGCACGCTCGGGCGCATCATGGATGTCCTCGGGCGTCCCATCGACGAGGCCGGCCCCATCCAGAGCGAGGAGCGCCGCTCGATCCACCGGACGGCGCCCAAGTTCGACGAGCTCTCGCCTTCGGTCGAGCTGCTCGAGACCGGCATCAAGGTGATCGACCTGATCTGCCCTTTCGCCAAGGGGGGAAAGATCGGCCTCTTCGGCGGAGCCGGCGTGGGCAAGACCGTCAACATGCTCGAGCTCATCAACAACATCGCGACCAAGCACAGCGGCCTCTCGGTGTTCGCGGGCGTGGGCGAGAGGACGCGCGAGGGCAACGACTTCTACCACGAGATGATCGAGGCGGAAGTGATCGACCTGAAGAACATCACCGAATCGAAGGTCGCCATGGTGTTCGGCCAGATGAACGAGCCCCCGGGCAACAGACTCCGCGTGGGGCTCACGGGGCTCACGATGGCGGAGTATTTCCGCGACGAGGGACGCGATATCCTGTTCTTCGTCGACAACATCTACCGTTTCACCCTCGCGGGTACCGAGGTGTCGGCGCTGCTCGGCCGCATGCCTTCCGCGGTGGGCTACCAGCCCACGCTCGCCGAGGAGATGGGGCGGCTGCAGGAGCGCATCACCTCGACCAAGACCGGCTCGATCACTTCGGTGCAGGCGATCTACGTGCCGGCCGACGACCTCACCGATCCGTCGCCCGCCACCACCTTTGGTCACCTGGATGCGACCGTGGTGCTCTCGCGCGACATCGCGTCGCTGGGCATCTACCCGGCGGTCGATCCGCTCGATTCGACCTCGCGCCAGGTCGACCCGAACACCATCGGCGAGGACCACTACAACACCACGCGCTCGGTGCAGGCGACGCTGCAGCGCTACAAGGAGCTGCGCGACATTATCGCGATCCTTGGCATGGACGAGCTGTCTCCGGAGGACAAGCTCGCCGTCTCGCGCGCCCGGAAGATCCAGCGCTTCCTCTCGCAGCCGTTCAGCGTGGCGAAGAACTTCACCGGCCAGGAAGGCAAGTACGTGCAGCTGAAGGACACGATCAGGGGCTTCAAGATGATCGTCGCGGGCGAGTGCGACGCGCTTCCCGAGCAGGCCTTCTACATGGTCGGCGCGATCGAGGAAGCGTTCGAGAAGGCGAAGAGTTTGCAATAACGGACTGCCTTATCCCCTCCTCTTCGAGGAGGGGTGGCGCGAAGCGCCGGGGTGGTCAGGAACAAAGAGCACAGACATGCCAAACACGATACACGTCGACATCGTCAGCGCCGAAGCGGGCATCTACTCGGGCGAGGCCGAGTTCGTGGTGCTCCCCGGCGAGGCCGGGGAATTGGGCATCTATCCCAAGCACACGCCGCTGATCACGCGCATCAAGCCGGGATCGGTGAGGATCAAGCCGGCCGGCGGCGGCGAGGAGGAGCTGGTCTTCGTCGCGGGCGGGATCCTCGAAGTGCAGCCCGAGGTGGTGACCGTGCTCGCCGACACCGCGATCCGCGGCCGCGACCTCGACGAAGCCAAGGCGACCGAGGCCCTGAAGGCCGCCGAGGAAGCGCGGCGCCGCGCCACCGACAAGCAGGAAGTCGCCACCGTAGAAGCCGAGCTCGCGTCCCTCGCCGCGCAGCTCGCAGCCATCCGCAAGCTCCGCCAAAGAAAATAAGGGAGAAGCCGCAAAACAAGAAAAACGCGCGGAGTTTGTAGCTCGGAGGCGGACCCTAACAACAACAAACGGGCCGCCTTTTTTCTTTTTCCATCCCCTCCTTTCTTAAGGAGGGGTGCCCGCGCTAGCGGGCGGGGTGGTATTCAATCCCCTCCTCATCGAGGAGGGGTGTCGCCGCAGGCGACGGGGTGGTGCACCGGTGATATCCTTCGCCGTGTGTTTCGGAGGAGGTTTTTGAGATGTCGTTGAGAACAATCGTCGCGCTCGCCGTCCTGGCGGTTCTTTCGCCCGCCGCGTGGGCTCAAGGCTATCCGTCCAGGCCCGTCCGCGTGATCGTCACCTTCCCGCCCGGCGGCACGCCCGACATCTACGGGCGCGTCATGTCGGCCGAGCTGCAGAAGATCTGGAACCAGTCGGTCGTGGTCGAGAACCGCACCGGCGCGGGCGGGACCATCGGCACCGATTACGTAGCAAAAGCGGCCCCCGACGGCTACACCCTCCTCTTCGCCGCGGACGCGACCATCACCATCGCGCCGCACCTGTATTCGAAGCTGCCCTACGACCCGGTGCGCGATCTGGCGCCCATCGTCAACGTCACCGCGGGGCCTTTCGTCCTGATGGCGAACCCCGCGTTTGCGCCGAACAACGTGAAGGAGCTGATCGCGCTGGTGCAATCCCAGCCCGGCAAGGTGAGCTACGCGTCCTCGGGCGCGGGCGGCCAGCAGCATCTCGCGATGGAATACATCCGCACCATGGCGGGCAGCATGGACATGATCCACGTGCCCTACAAGGGATTCGGCCAGGGAATCGCCGACGTGCTCGCCAACCAGGTGCCGCTTATCTTCGGCGGCATCACCGCGTCGATCCAGCTCACGAAAAGCGGAAAGCTCAAGGCGCTGGCGGTCACCGGCCCGAAGAGAGCCAAGGCGCTGCCGAACGTGCCGGCCGTCGCCGAGACCCTGCCCGGATTCGACATCACCGCCTGGTACGGCTTTCTCGCGCCTGCCGGCACGCCGCGCGAGATCGTGAAGAAGATCCACGACGACTCGGTCGCCGTCATCAAGCGGCCGGATTTCATCGAGCGCCTGGACCGGGACGGAATCGATCCGGTGGGAAACACGCCGGAAGAATTCGCGGCGCAGATCAAGACCGACCTCGCACACTGGGCAAAGATCGTAAAGGCCGCGGGCGCGAAGCTTGACTGAGCGAGAGGGAAACTCGATTGATTTTCCCCTCCTCACTTGAGGAGGGGTGCCGCCGAAGGCGGCGGGGTGGTTCGCAGTGACAAGGAGATACCGATTTGATTTTCCCCTCCTCGTTTGAGGAGGGGTGTCGCCGCAGGCGACGGGGTGGTTCGCAGTGACAAGGAGATATCGATGAGAAGCTTGGCAGCGTTCGCGGCTTTCGCGGTCGTCGCGACGCTCGCCCACGCGCAGGACCCGGCCGCGAGCTACCCGTCGAGGACGATCCGCATCTTCGGGCAGGGCACGGGCAGCACCGCCGATTACCTCTCGCGCTACCTCGCGCAGAAGCTCAGCGAGCGCTGGGGCCAGCCGGTGATCGTCGACAGCCGCGCGGGCGCGGGCGGCACCATTCCCACGGACGCCGTCGCGAAATCGCCGCCCGACGGCTACAACCTGGTGATGGGGCACATCGGGCCCATGGTGAGCGCGGTCACGCTCTACGCGAAGAGCCTGCCCTACGATCCGGTCAGGGACTTCGAGCCGGTGACGATGGTTGCGCAGGGCGTGGTGGTGCTCGTCACGCACCCTTCCGTTCCCGTTGCCAGCGCGGCGGAGTTCGTCGCCTACGCGAAGCAGAAGGGCGACCTCGCCTACGGCTCGGCCGGCAACGGCTCGACCAGCCACTTGGCGGGCGAGCTATTGAAGCGCGTCACCGGGATCCCGCTGCAGCACATTCCCTACAAGAGCGCCGGCAACGCGCTCACCGCGGTGCTGGCGGGCGAAGTGCCGGTCTCGTTCCTCTCGCCGCTGACCGCGCATGGACAGTTGAAGGCGGGGAAAGTCAAGGCGCTCGCGGTGTCCTCCGCCACGCGCTTCGCGGGCGCGCCCGAAATCCCGAGCGCTATAGAAGCCGGTATCCCGGGAATGGAAGTGAAGCTGTGGTTCGGCCTGTTCGCACCGGGGAAAACGCCGCGCACGATCATCGCCAAGCTGAATCGCGAGATCGGCGATATCCTGCGCGCGCCCGAGACGCAGGAAACCTTTCTCAAGCAGGGCGTGGCGGCCGCGCCCGGCTCACCCGAAGAGCTGGGCGACTGGGTGAAAAGCGAGCTCGCGCGCTGGACGCCCGTGATCCAGGCCGCCGGGATCAAGGCGGATTGAAGCGACGTCTCGAAGTGAACTCGAAAAGAAGGAGACCGAAATGAGAGCACGTGCAGCATCCCTTGCGGCGATCTTCGCGCTGGCGGCGGCGAACGCCGCATCTGCCGCGGACAAGCTCTACACCGCGTACAACATCTGGTTCGAGCAGCCGACGAAGGTCTATTCGACCAACTACCAGAAAGGCAACATCCTGCCCGCGGGGAGCGAGGTGAAGGACGTGAACCGCTCCTCGAACGGGGTCGAGTTCACGGACCCGAATCTGGGCTTGAAGTTCTCGGTCGAGTTCGTGGGAAAGCATCATCCGGGCGTGACCTGGGAACAGTGGGCGGACCGCTTCCTCACGACCAAGCATTTCGCGGCGCTCAGCAATGGCCTCACCGCGGCGGAGATCAACGCCGTTAAGGCGGGGAAGATCCAGGCCGGCATGTCCAAGAAAGCCGTCATCTTGAGCGCCGGCTATCCTCCCGAGGTCGCCACCGCATCGACCAAGCTCGATACCTGGAAGTACTGGCGGCATCGCTTCGGCAGCTTCTCGGTGCGGTTCAGCAACGGGAAAGTGGCGAAGAGCGAGCAGTGAAATACCGCAAGCTCGGAAAGAACGGCCCGACGGTCTCCGCGATCGGCCTGGGCGCGGGCAGCGCCACCACGAACTTCGGCGAGCGCGACGACGAGGTGCAGATCGCGACCGTGCACCGCGCGATGGACCTGGGCGTCACGCTCTTCGACACCGCCGACCGCTACATGAAGGGGCGGCACGAGCGCATGCTCGGCAGGGCGCTGAAAGGCCGGCGCGACGGCGTCACCGTCTGCTCGAAGTTCGGCAACATCGACAACCCGGACGGCACCAAGGCTTACAACGGGCGGCCCGAGTACGTGCGCTCCGCCTGCGAGGCGAGCTTGAAGCAGCTCGGCATCGACCGCATCGACCTCTACTACCTGCACCGAATCGACCCGGACGTGCCGATCGAGGAGACGGTGGGCGCGATGGCGGGGCTCGTGAAAGCGGGCAAGGTCCGCTTCCTCGGGCTTTCCGAAGCGGGGCCGAAGTCGCTTGCGCGCGCCGCGAAGATCCATCCGATCACGGCGCTGCAGACGGAATATTCGCTGTGGGCGCGC
>VBCH01000235.1 GCA_005884455.1 Betaproteobacteria bacterium | reverse complement strand
TCGCAGGCAGCCACGTCGCCTTTCGCCCTGGCGGTCGTGGACGCATTCGAGGTGCCTGCGCAGGTCGTTTCGCATATCCAGGATACGGATCCGGACATGAGCTACACCGCCGGCTGGACGCTGGGCGATACCACCCGGTCGTGGAGCGGCTGGATGGCGTCGATCTCGTCGGGGCCGGGCGCGCAAGCCAGCTTGCCCTTCAATGGAACGTCGGTCAGCTGGATCGGCTATCGCGGACCCGACGCGGGGATCGCTCGCGTGTACATCGATGGCAGCTTCGTCGCCGAGGTCGACCTGTATTATTCGGACCCCAGGATCCAGGCGATCCTCTTCACCTCGCCAGCCTTGGCCGACGGGAACCATACGATCACGGTCGAGGCGACGGGCCTCAAGAACGCGGCTTCGTCGGGGACTCTGGTCGTGGTGGACGCATTCGACGTGATGAGGCCGGGAACGCGCTTCGAGGAGACCGAGCCGGCGGTCAGCTATGCCGGGAGCTGGATACAGGGCAACCTGAACAGGGCCTGGAGCTTGGGGACCATCGCGGAATCCAATTCGGCTGGTGCGACCGCCACGTTCAGCTTCACCGGCACCGAAGTCAGCTGGATCGGCTGCCGCAAGCTCTCAACCGGGATCGCCGACGTGTACCTGGACGGTGTGTTCCAGACCGAGATCGATACCTTCCAGGCTCCCCCGATCGAGGGCTATCAGCACACTATCTTCAAGGCGACGGGACTGGCCAACGGAAGCCATACTTTGACGATCGTGGTGACCGGCCGCACGAACCCTGCGGCGACCAACAATTACATCGTGATCGATGCTTTCGATGTCCGCCCATGAGGCGAGCCGACTGACCTCCCTCCAGGCGCTCGACCCGAGGAATGGCCATGCTGGAACTGCTTGAAAAATCCGATCTGCGGGCGGAAGCGCGATCCGAGGACGGCCAACGGCTGGCGACGGTTGCCGTGGTCGGCTTGGGCTATGTCGGGCTTCCGCTCGCGGTGGAGTTCGGAAAGCTCGGCCCGACGGTCGGTTATGACTTGTCGCGCAGGAAAATCGAGAATATCCAGCGCCGGGTGGACACGACGGGCGAGGTGTCGGCCGCGGAACTGGAGGGGGCGCGGTTCCTGCGCGTTACCCATGATGCGGGCGGGCTCGAGCACGCGGAGTTTGTCATCGTGGCCGTTCCCACCCCGATCAACGCCGCGCGGCAACCCGACTTGGGACCGCTCGAATCGGCCAGCGCCACGGTCGGCAGGCATCTGAAGCCGGGGGCGACCGTGATCTACGAGTCGACCGTCTATCCAGGGGCGACCGAAGAGGTTTGCGTGCCGATCCTCGAGAAGCAGTCCGGCATGAGATGGCGCCAGGATTTCCACGTCGGCTATTCCCCCGAACGCATCAATCCCGGCGACCGGGAGCACAGCTTCGCGAGGATCGTCAAGGTCGTGTCCGGGGACGATCCCGAAACGCTCGAGAAGGTTGCCGACCTGTACGCCTCGGTGGTGAGCGCAGGTGTTCACCGGGTGTCTTCGATTCGGGTAGCCGAAGCTGCCAAGGTGATCGAGAACACGCAGCGGGACCTCAACATCGCTTTTGTCAACGAGCTTGCAATCATTTTCGACAAGCTCGGTCTCGATACCATGGAAGTACTGAACGCGGCTGGAACCAAGTGGAATTTCCAGCCCTTCCGTCCCGGCCTGGTCGGCGGCCACTGCATCGGTGTCGATCCTTATTATCTGACGCACAAGGCGGAACTGGTCGGTTACCACCCGGACGTGATCCTCGCGGGCCGCCGCATCAATGACGGCATGGGTGCGCACATCGCGCGCAAGACGATGCAACAGATGATCCTCGCTGGCCGCAACATCAAGGGCGCAAGGGTCAACGTGCTCGGGATCACGTTCAAGGAGAATTGTCCCGACGTCCGCAACTCTAAGGTCGTCGACATCATTCACGAGCTGCGCCAGTTCGGCGTCGAAACCTTCGTGCATGATCCCGCCGCCGATGCCGCCGAAGTTCTGCACGAGTACGATCTCCGGCTCCGGCCGTGGGAGGACTTGCTGGCCGCCGACGCCCTGATTCTCGCGGTCTCCCATCGCCAGTTCCTTGATCTGCCGGCGTCAGCCTATATGAAAAAGATCGTGCGTCGCGGCTGCCTCATCGACGTCAAGTCGGCGCTCGACCCGGCGCCGTTTCGCAAAGAAGGCCTGACGGTGTGGCGGCTGTAGCGCTCGCGCGTCCCGCGGATCGCGCGAATTCACGTCGCAGTCCGGCGTCAGCGGAGCATCATCCGGGTCCCGGACAGGGTTGATCATACCCTGACTCGCGATAGGCCGAGGCCGACATGTGCGGAATTGCGGGGTGGATTGCTGGACCCGGGAGCGCGCTCACGGAGCTCACGCTCGAGTCGATGCTGCAAACGATCGTGCATCGCGGGCCGGACGATCAGGGCATATGCAGGTTCCGCTCCGCCGGGACTGGACACGAGGTGTTTCTAGGGCACCGGCGCCTGGCCATCATCGACCCGGAAGGGGCGCATCAGCCAATGTGCGATGCCGCCTCCGGCCTCGCGCTGACCTTCAACGGAGAGATCTACAACTTCCGCGAGCTGCGCGAGGAACTCACCCGGCTCGGTTACGGTTTTGTGCGCGATTCCGACACCGAAGTGCTGCTGCGCGCCTATCAGCACTGGGAATGCGGGGTCGTCAATCACCTGCGCGGCATGTTCGCATTCGCGATCTGGGACGCCCGCAACGAACGCCTGTTCCTGGCACGAGACCGCTTCGGCGAGAAGCCGCTGTTTCTCTGCGAAAACGGCAGCGGGCTGTACTTTGCATCGGAGATCAAAGCGCTGCTGCGCGTGCCGGGCGTCGAGGTCTCGGTAAACCTCGAGGCTGTCTGGGACTACCTGGCTTATCGCTACGTTCCGGGCCCGAAGACTCTGTTCACCGGCATCCGGAAATTGATGCCCGGCACCACCGCTACATGGGAACGCGGGAAGCTCAAGGAAGAGCGCTATTGGATGGCTCCGGACCGCAGCCCCTGCGGTTTGCAACTGCCGCAACGCGATACCGTTTCCACATTCCTGTCCCGGTTGGACGAGGCCGTCAAGCTGCAGATGGTGAGCGATGTGCCGTTCGGCGCCTTTCTCTCCGGCGGAATCGACTCCTCGACCATCGTTGCGCTCATGAGCCGCCACAACTCGAAGGTCAAGACTTTTTCAGTGGGCTTCAGCGAAGACAGTTACAGCGAACTCGACTACGCTGACGAGGTAGCGGCGCACTTCGGGACCGAGCATCACGAAATCGTGGTTGCGCACCGCGACATCATCGATCGGCTCCCGCAGCTGGTCGCTTACCGGGACGCCCCCGTGTCCGAGCCTGCGGACGTCCCGATCTACCTGCTGGCGTGCGAGGCCGCCCGCAGTGTCAAGATGGTGCTGACCGGGGAGGGCAGCGATGAGCTCCTCGGCGGCTATCCGAAGCACCTCGCCGAGCGCTTTGCGCAAGGCTATCAACTGCTGCCGGGCTGCATTCGCCACCGCCTCATCGAGCCGCTTGTCCACGCGCTTCCGTACGGCTTTCGCCGCACCAAGACGGCGGTGACGAACCTCGGCATCGAGGACAGTCGCGAGCGTTACGTGCGCTGGTTTGGCGCCCTGAATCGCAGCGAACGTGACCGGTTGTCGACCTTGCGGCTGAATGGCACATCGTTCACTGATGCGCCGCCGTTCGATGCCGATTCGCGCAGCAGCGCGCTGAGGCGCATCCTCTATTTCGACCAGACGAGTTGGCTGCCGGATAACCTGCTCGAGCGCGGGGACCGAATGACCATGGCAGCCTCAATCGAGGCGCGCGTCCCGTTCCTTGATCACGAGCTCGCCGCGTTCGTTTCGTCCCTGCCCGACCGCTACCGGATACGGGGCCTGCGCAGCAAGTGGATACTGCGGGAGGCAGGCAAGCAACTGCTCCCGGAACGCATCCTGACCCGGCCGAAAGTAGGCTTCCGTGTCCCGATCAACGAGTGGTTTCGCGGCAACATGCGCGACTACCTGCTGGATCACCTGCAGAGCGGCTCGTCAATAACCCGGACGTATTACCGCGCACCGGTCCTCGACAAGATGCTGGCCGAACATCTGAACGGTAGACAGAACCACGAAAAGTTGCTGTGGTCGCTTCTCAATCTGGAGATCTGGCACCGACAATATGCCCGGACATGATTTCGTAGAACCTGGGCGCCGGTTCGAACCCGTTCCTGCGGCCGCGGGAATAAGGGAATGGTTCCGCTGGCACCTCAACCGGCTGCGCTGCATGACGCCTGCAGAGATCTCGCATCGCGTTTTTCGCGCGCTGTCGATGCGCGTGGAGCGCGCCGGACTGCTCGGCTCGGACACTGTTCCTTCGCCGAATCTCCTGCCCACGCCTCGTCTCTGGGTGTACGCCACGGCAAGAGTCGATCCGTCGCGCTATCTCGCCGCGGCCGATGGCCTCGCGGCGGGCAGGCTGGATGTATTTGCCCTGCGCAACGTCGATCTGGGCTCGCCGCCGCGTTGGAATCGCGATCCCAGGACTGGCGTGGAAGCGCCGCTCGTTTTCGGCAAGCTGCTCGACTACCGTGACCCGCAGCGGGTCGGAGACATCAAGTATCTCTGGGAGGTCAATCGACATCTGCATCTCCCAACGCTGGCGCAGGCCTACGCGCTGAGCGGCAATGTGCGCTATTTCAACGTCATCCGACAGCACTTGGAAAGCTGGTTTGCCGAGTGTCCGTACCGCATGGGCCTCAACTGGTCGAGCGCGCTCGAGGCGGCGATCAGGCTGATCAACTGGTCTGTCACATGGCAACTCCTCGGCGCAGCGCGCTCGCCGCTGTTTGAAGACGCCGAAAGTGCGCGGTTGCGACAACGCTGGCTGGAATCGATCTATCAGCATGCACAGTTCGTGCGGGGGTATTTCTCGCGCCACTCTTCGGCCAACAACCACCTCGTAGGCGAAGCTGCAGGGTTGTTCATCGCGGCTCTCACCTGGCCCTGCTGGCCGCGCGCGCGCGTCTGGCTCGCGGAGGCAAAGGCGATCCTCGAACGCGAGATCCTGCTGCAGAACACCCCGGATGGCGTCAACCGCGAACAGGCGGTGTCGTACCATCAGTTCGAACTCGATCTGCTTGTGCTCGCGTTTTTGGCCGGCAAGGCGAACGGGCAGGAATTTTCCGCGGCGTTCGAGTCGCGCATCAAGGCGATGATGGAATATCTCGCGTCGATCATGGATGCCGGCGGCAACATCTCCATGTTCGGCGATTCGGACGACAGTCTCGTCGTAAGGCTGGCACAGGGCGGTGAGTATTGCCGCTATCGGTCGTCGCTCGCCGCGGGCGCGATCCTGTTCCGCCGCGGCGACTTCAAGGCAAAAGCGGGCGGACTCGACGACAAGACGCGCTGGCTCTTCGGCGAGGACGCGGACGCGGTGTTTCAGGGGCTCGATGACAAAGGGGCGCGGCTTCCGGTTAGGCGGGCGTTTTCCGAGGGCGGCTACTATATCCTCGGCCGCGACTTCGAGTCCGAGAACGAGATCCGGCTGGTCGCCGATGCCGGCCCCCTCGGCTATCAGACGATCGCGGCGCACGGCCACGCCGACGCCTTGGCGTTCACTCTGTCGGTAGGGGGAAAGGAGTTTCTGATCGACCCGGGCACCTATACCTTTCACGCGCAAGGCCCGTGGCGCAATTACTTTCGCGGCACCGCCGCGCACAATACTCTGAGAGTCGATGGCAAGGACCAGTCGCAACCCGGCGGAAGCTTCATGTGGCTGAGAAAGGCCGATGCCCGGTGCACGCTGTGGCGGTCCTCCCCCGAGTGCGACATCTTCGAAGGCTGGCATGACGGTTACATGCAACTGCCCGACCCGGTGATGCACCGGCGGCGGATTACCCTCGAGAAGCGGCTGAGGCGGGTGGTCATCGAGGACAGCCTGCAGATGTCCAGGGCGCACGAAATCGAGCTCTTTTTCCATTGCAGCGAGCGCTGCCGGGTCGATCTCTTCGGGGATGGTTACCGGATCAGCCAACCGGGGAGGACGCTTTCCCTGAAGCTCCCGCAGGCGGAAGGCGCCACCGCGCGCGTCTATACCGGCAGCATCGCCCCGATCCTCGGCTGGGTATCGCGGCGCTACGACGACAAGCGGCCGGCCCCGACCATTGCCTGGCGGGGCCGTCTCGCAGGCGAAGTGGTTCTCCGCAGCGAGATCACCTGCTGATCCAATCGGACTATATCCCGCCTTGCGGCCGCGGCACGGCCGTTATCAACCACTTCCTATGCTGTAAGCAGCGAGCCGGCGCAGGCGATGCGCGCGGCCTTTTACCCCACGGTCTTTTTTGAGGACGATGTGAAGCAAGTCCGCCACTACCTTCGCAACGGCGCCTTGGATATCGGCGAAGTGCCCGTCCCCGCGCTTGGCTCCGGCGACGTGCTCGTGCGGAGCCATTACTCGTTCGTGAGCGTGGGCACCGAGAAGATGAAAGTCTCACAGGCCCGCATGAACCTCGTGGAGAAGGCAAAGGAGCGCCCTGATCAGGTCAAGCTGGTGATCAACACGCTCAAGGAGCAGGGCCTGATCCCCACGCTCCGCAAGGTTCAGGAGCGCCTCAAGGCGCCGACCACCCTCGGCTACAGCTGCGCCGGAACCGTAATAGAGGTGGGTTCGGACGTGGACGAGTTCCGGGTGGGCGATCGCGTGGCGTGCATCGGAGAGGGCGTGGCGACGCATGGCGAGTACAACGCCGTACCGCGAAACCTGGTGGCGCACGTTCCCGCGAACGTGAGCCTCGAGGCTGCCAGCGCGAGCGCCGTCGGCGCGATCGCGCTCCAATCGATACGCCGCGCGAAGCTTGAGCTGGGTGAAAGCGTGGCAATCATCGGGCTCGGGCTGCTTGGGCAGTTTCTGGTGCAGCTTTGCCGTGCGAACGGATGTCGCGTGATAGGAGTGGACCTCGACCCTGGCAAGCGCGCGATTGCAGTGCAGGACGGCGCTGAGGCGGCCTGCGGTCCCGAGATGGATGAGGCCCTCTATCACGCGCTGCGCATCAGCGGCGGTGTCGGCGTGGACGCGGTGTTCCTCACCGTGTCGACCCAAGACCTCGGTCCAATCGAGATGTCCGCCACCCTGGTGCGCGACCGCGGCCGGGTGGTTTGCCTTGGCAATACTGCGATCGAACTCGAATATCGTAGTTGGTTTGGCAAGGAGCTCGAGTTCTTGTTCACCCGCGCGATGGGCGCCGGCATCTACGAACCCGACTATTTCACGCGCGGAAAGGACTACCCGATCGGCTATATACGTTGGACTGCCAACCGAAACATGCAGGCCTTCCTCGATCTGATCGCGCAGGGCAAGCTTACGGTGCCGCGGCTCATCACGCACCGGTTCCCGTTCTCGGAAGCTGTTTCGGTGTTCGACAAGATCGCCAGCGGCGAGCTGAGTCACGCAGTAGGGATCGTGTTCGAGTATCCCGAGCCCGAAAGAGGCGTGTTCGAATTGCAGCCGCGCCTGCTCACCTTCGGGGGCGAGCAGCCGTGCGGCGCGGTGAGACTCGGGCAGATCGGCGCGGGCAACTACGCGAAGTCCATGCTGATGCCGTATTTCCCGTCACTCGCCGGCCTCAGCCTCGGGAGCATCTGCACGACGAAAGGCGCCAACGCCGAGGCGCTCGCCAAGCGCTACGGCTTCCGTAAGGCAACCACCGATGCCGGGGAGCTGCTTCGCGACCCGGCGATCAACGCGATCATGGTGGCTACCCGTCACGGCAGCCATGCCCGCTTCGCTGCGGCAGCGCTGGAAGCCGGCAAGCATGCCTACGTCGAGAAGCCGCTCGCCACGACCGGGGAGCAGCTCGCACCCATCGCCGCGGTGCTCGGCAAGCGCGGCACGGAAGGCCCGACGCTCTGGGTCGGCCATAACCGGCGTTTCAGCCCCTTGAGCCAGCGCGCGCTCGCTCACTTCAAGGACGTCGAGGTGCGGCAGGTAATCTGTACTGTGCGCTCGGCGAGCGTGCCCGCCGACAGCTGGATCCAGGACAAGGTCGAAGGCGGCGGAATTCTTGTTGGCGACGTCTGTCACTTCATCGATCTCGCGATCTACTTCGCACGGAGCATGCCGGTCGAAGTCAGCGCATTCGCCACGCCCGACCCCGGACACCGCGATGAGAGCTGGGCGATCACGCTGCGTTTCGCGAACGGAGGCCTCGGCGTGGTGCACTACGTGTGCGGCAGCCAGAAAGGCCTGGAACGCGAATCCATTGATATCCTCGGTGGCGGGCGCTCGGCTCAGATCATCGGCTTTCGCAGGCTCATCCTGCGCGGCGGACCCGGCGGCGGTATGCGTCAGCTCCAGCCCGACCTCGGCCAGAAGGCAATGCTCCAGGCGATGGTCGCCCAGTTTTCCGGCGCGCCCGGCGCAGTGGATTACACCGAGAGCTTCCTTGTGTCGGCGCAGGCGCTGCTTGCTGCGCAACGATCTATCGCGGAGCGACGCATCGTGACGATGGAGCCGCGGTTCCCGTTTGGAATTGGTTGATGTGCGGTTTCGTTCTCGCTTATGCCCGGACTGGCGATCGCCTGCCTGATCGAGCCCTGCTGTGCCGGATGGATGCTGCCATCCGGCACCGGGGGCCGGACGAGCACGGGCAGAAGCGCTTCGACCGCGCCGTCATGGGCCACCGCCGGCTCGCTATTATCGACCTCAGCGGCGGGCAGCAGCCGATGTGCACGCCCGACGGGAAAGTCTGGATCGTGTTCAACGGCGAAATCTACAACTTCCACGCAGTCCGGGACGAGCTCGCTGCCGCGGGACATCCGTTAAGCACCCATTCCGATACCGAAGTGCTGCTGCACGCCTACCTCGTGTGGGGCGAGAAGTGCCTGGACCGGCTCAACGGCATGTTTGCTTTCGCGATTTACGACGAACATACCCAATCAGTGTTCGCTGCCCGCGACCGATTCGGCGAGAAACCGCTCTACGTGCTGGAACGCAATGGCACGCTCTATCTTGCCTCCGAATTGAAAGCGCTGGTCGAGACGGGGCTGGTCGAGAAGCGCCTCGATCCCGTCGCGCTGTATAACTATTTCGCCAATTCCTACGTGATGGGTCCCCGCACCATTTTCCGCGGCGTGCGCCGGCTGCAACCGGGCCATTGGCTGAAGACCGAGGGTGCGAATGTGCGGGAGCAGTGCTACTGGGCGCCGCCGAATCCGACCGAAGAGCGCGCGGATGAGAAGGCCATCGTCGAAGAGGCTCTGGATATCCTGAAGGATTCGGTGCGGCTCCGCCTGGTATCCGACGTGCCGGTCGGCTTCTTCCTGTCGGGAGGCGTCGACTCTTCCGCCGTGGTGGCGCTGGCGAGCGAGGCGAGCGCTCAGCGGCTCGAGACCTTTTCCATCGGTTTTGACGAAGCGCGCTACGACGAACGCGAATATGCACGCTACGTGGCGAAAAAGTTCGGCACCCGCCACCACGAGTTCCTGCTGGAACCGGGCAGTGTCGAGGTCATCGAGAGGATCGCGTGGCATACGGATGAGCCGTTCGCGGATTCCTCGGCACTGCCCACTTGGTACCTGTCGCGGCTGACACGCCAGCACGTCAAGGTGACCTTGTCGGGCGATGGCGGCGACGAGATGTTTGCAGGCTACGACTCCTATCGCGGCCACGTATTGAGCGAGCGGCTGCGCAAGCTCCCCGGCTTTGTCCGCTCCGCCGCTGCGGCGGCGGTCCGGTCGATGCCTACGTCCGACGCCAAGCGCGTCGCCTGTCTCCGTCTCGCTCGCAATATCGAGGATGCGGGGCTGGACGCGGATGAGCGCTTCGTCGCCAAGCAGCAGGTCGTGTTCCGGCGGGACTATCTCGCCGGCATATCGCCCTATCTCGCGCCGCACGCGACCGCCGAGAATGATCGTGCGCTGTTCTCGCCCATGTTCGATCACGTCAGGTCGCCGCTTGCCGGCATGGCGCTTTGGCAACAGACTGTCAGTCTCACCGACGACATGCTTGTCAAGGTGGATCGCATGAGCATGGCGCACAGTCTGGAGGTGCGGGCGCCATTTCTCGATCACCGGCTGGCCGAGTTGATGAACCGGGTCACATTCAACACCAAGCTGCCTCAGGGCCGGCAGAAATATCTCCTGCGGAAGGCCATGGAGGGCTACTTTCCCGCGGAGTTCCTCCGGCGGAGGAAGCAAGGATTCTCCGTTCCGCTCAGTTACTGGTTCAAGGATAGCCTGGGCGACTACATCCGCCAGAAGCTGCTCGCGCCCGACGCCATGGTGGGTCACGTGTTCAAGCGCGAAGCGCTGGAGCGCATCATCGGGGAGCACAGTCGTCTCACTCGTGACTGGAGCTTCGCGCTTTGGACGCTTCTCATGTTTGAAACTTGGTGCAGCCGTTACCAAGTCGGCCCCGACGCTCTGGCTGCATGAGCGCCGCCCGCCCAAAGGTCCTGATGGTTGGCCCGTGGCCGCCCGCCAAGGGCGGCGTGACCACTTTCATGCGCAACGTGACCCGGTCGCCGCTCAAGGAAAAATACGACTTCATTCCCTTTACCACCTCGCGCCCGGAGAAGCGCGATGTAAAGGGCGATAATTATGGCTATCGGGCCGTCTTTCGCGGCGGTTTCAAGCGCGTCGCCCAGGGGATTCTCATCACGCTCTGGCATCTTGTCATCTACCCCTGGGTTGTCATGGTGCGGCAACCGACGGTGATCCAGGTCCACGCCAATGACTTCCAGGCCTTCTGGGAAGCGTCGCTCTACGTGCTGATGGGAAAGATCATCCGCCGCCCGATCGTGCTTCGAATCGGCGGGGCATTCAATCGATTCTGGGAATCCTCGGGCGCGACGGCGCGCATCGCGATTCAATGGACGCTGCGACAGCCCTCGCTGCTTGTCGTGCAGTCGGAGTACTGGAAGAACTATCTGTCCGGCCTCGGACGAACCGGTCCCACGATCGTCCTGAATAATTTCGTCCCTGAAACCCTGCCGGAGAAACGGACCGCGCCCGCACCGGCGGTGCTGCGTTTTCTCCTGTACTGCGGCTGGGCGCAGAATCAGAAGGGCGCCTACGTGCTATTGAATGCGGTTCGAGAATTGGTCGCGCGCGACGTGAAGGTCGACGTCACTTTGATGGCGGTAACCAATTCTTTGCGCGACGAGTTCGCGATGGCCGGACTCGACGGGCACGTCAGGATGCTCGACTTCCTTTCCCATGACGAGGCGCTGGCGACGCTGCGCCGTACCGATGTCTTCCTGCAGATTTCCAGCAGTGAGGGCTTTCCCAACATGCTGCTCGAGGCTATGGCGCTCGGTTGCGCCGCCATCGTAACGCCGGTGGGCGCAGTCCCGGAGGTCGTGGGTGCGGACGGCGAATGTGCCTTCATCATTCCCTCGGGTGACGCCGCAATGTTGGCCGAACGCATGATCCGTCTTGCCGTCGACCGCAGGCTGCTCGCTCGCATGGCCGCCGCCGCGCAGGCGCGGATTGTCGAGCGTTTCACCGAGCAAATGGCGGTTCAAGAGCTTGACCACGCCTATCAACGGGCCATGCAAAGTGGGCCGGAAAAGCAGGGCGGCGTACTTGGCGTTACCGCTTCGACCGGTAATCGTTCCCGCTCCAACTGACTACGGGAACCCAGTAGTTCGTTCGGACTGCTCCCGTGGAACGATTCTCGGGACAAGTTCATTTCATTTTTCCTTCTTACACTGGTTTTAGAAATCCCAATGGCAACGGAAGGACAAAGGGACGAGGCTGACGAGATGAACGCAAAGCAGTTTGGGACGGGTGTGCGGGCGCTCGGCGCCTCACTGTTGGTGATTGCGGCCATCTGGGCATGGGCAGCACTGGGGCCGGCGGCCGGTGACGATGCGACTCAGAAGACCCCGGCGACGCAGGATATCCCACCGGACGGGCTGGTGCGGAATTTCACGCTGGTGGGACAGAACCCGCTGCTCGACAGCGATCAGGGCACCTCGAGCTTCGATCCATACATCAATCCACCCTTGGGGGTTCCGCGCGGCTCGAATGGGGACATCACGGCCGCCGGCGATTGCGTGTATGTGGGATCGCTCATTGGCTACCAGCCGGCGTTGATCGTGGACATATCAAACCCCGCCGCGCCCACCGTGGTGGGTGCGGTTCCGGACCTCGTCCCCGGCGTAGCAAACGGCCTCGAGGGGATCGAGGCGAGCGATGATCTGCTCGTCATCGACCAGCGCAATCCTCTCGGGCTGCGGTTTCCCGTCCCGGCGGGCCTACCGGCGAGGGGCATCGCGATCTACGATATCGGGAAGAACGGCTCGACCTGCCGGCAGCCGAGGCTCGTGGCGCGCTTCGAATACCAGTCCGCAATAGACGGCGCCGGGAAGGACACCCACACAATCACCCTCTGGCGCGACCCGATCGACCCTCAGCGGGTTCTCGGGGTGCAATCGTTCACCGACGAAGATTCCGTGGACAACACGGCCATCCAGGTAGTCGATCTGACCGGCTGCCCGCAGCTGTGCAATCCGAAGGTCGTTGCGAAGTGGAGCGCCCGAACCCAGTACGGCCTCGACAACTTCGGCTCTCCGCGCGCGCACACGCACGAGGCTGTCGTGTCCACCGATGGCAATCGCATTTACGTGTCACAGTGGCTAGACGGGTTCCTCATGCTCGATAGTTCCAAGCTGATCCGCACTTTGCGCGGCCAGGACTCGTGCGATCCGAACCAGGTCACGACGCCCTATGGGGGCGCGGACAACTGCATCAAGCCCCTGAACGCCAACTACGACGCCCGGGCTGCCGTGCTGCAGAACGGGGGATGGAGCCACACGCCCATGCGGGTGCCGGATCGCCCATACGTCTTCGAGGGCTCGGAGTCCCTGGGGCCGTCGGTGGCCAAGGACGCGAGCGGCCATTTGATCCAGCCGGTCCAAATCGCCTCGACCTGTCCAGGCTCCCTTCTGCGGATGATCTACATCGCGGAGGATGGATACGTCGCGCTGGGCGCATTCGACGCGCAGGGTCAGCGCATCCCAGCGTGGGGCCTGCGGGGCGATCTCTACCCGACTCCCCTCAGCCACTTCGGGACCGAGGAGCAGAAACTCGAGAACTGCGGCGCGAACGGCTTCAAGCCGGGAACCGCGCCCCTCACGAGCAGCTGGTTCAGCCCTCATAATGGCCTCGTATTTCCGAACCTGGCACTCGTAACCTACTACGGTGCCGGGCTACGGGCCATCGACATCTCCAACCCCTATATCCTCCGCGAGGTCGGCTACTTCATCAACGCGCCGGTGGGGACGGTGCGGTGGGCGTCCTTGGGCCCTACGGGGGACTGGGGGACCGATCCGGGACAGGTGCGCACAGTACCCACCGTCGGGCTGCCGATGGTGTTGGCTTTCAGTTACGTGCTCTCCCACAACGGGTACCTCATCTATTCCGACGTGAACAGCGGCCTCTACATCCTCAAGTACACGGGGCCGCAAAATCAGCAGATCCCGCAGACCGGCAATTGCCTGGCCGGCAACCCGGGTGCCGTCGCGCCCGGCTACGACCCGTGCCCTCCGTACGGAAAGTGGGACAGCCCGGAGAACGCCTGGACCAAGTAGCCGCTGCCGCAGATGCTCGGATCGCTTCAAGCTAAACGTTTCGGCTTCCTGAACAATTCCTTGAGCAGAAGCCAGAAAAACCACATATCATCGATGAAGTAGCGCTTGAACATCCTTCTCGGCTCCTGCAAGAAGCGGTAGAACCACTCCAGGCTCCACTTTTGCATCCACAGCGGCGCCCGCTTCACCTTGCCGACTACCACGTCGAAGGTTCCCCCGACTCCCATAGCGAACGGGACTTTCATTTCGGCCTGGTAGCGGCCGAGAAACTGCTCCTTTTTGGGCGAGCTGATGGCGACGAACAGCAGCTGCGGCCGGCTGTCCGCAATCAGCTTCACGACCCCGGCCTCCTCTTCCCGCTTCCAGTAGCCGTTACGATATCCCGCGACCCGCAATCGCGGCAATTTCCTCGCGTAGAGGTCCTTCACGGCCCGCACGACGTCTTCGCGGGCACCGAGAAAGAATACACGCCATCCCTTTTCAGCCGAACGCTCGACCAGGGCTTCGAACAAGTCCGCTCCCGCCACCCGCTCCTTCAAGGATTTTCCGAGCAAGTGCGATGCCCACACCACTGGCATGCCATCAGCGTTCACCAATGCACACTCGTTGATGATCCTGCGTAACTCGGTATCCCTGCTCGCCTTGACGATCTTGTCCACATTCACGACTACGTGCTGGTGAGGTCGGCCGGACTGAATGAAGCTCTCGATCTTCTGCAGGGTCTCCTCCATCGACAGGTTGTCAATGGAGCAGCCCATGAATTCAACGCGGCTGTTCATGCTAGTTCCCGCGCTAGAACCGCCACGATACGCTCCGCGGCCTTGCCATCCCACAGTTTTGGCCGCTGTCCCGGCTTGCCCTGGCCTTCCAATATCTTGAATGCCTCGGTCCTCACTTTCTCAGGGTCCGTGCCCGCGATCACGTTGGTGCCTTGCTCGACAGTGATCGGCCGCTCCGTGTTCTCGCGCACCGTGATGCACGGCACACCCAGCGCCGTCGTTTCCTCCTGGAGCCCGCCGCTGTCGGTCAGCACGAACTTTGCGTCCTTCCAGAGGTTAAGGAAGTCCATGTAGGGCAGGGGGCCGGTCAGCACCACTCGGTCCCCAAGCGAGACACCGAATTTGTCGAGATTGCCGCGCGTCCTGGGATGCGCTGGAAACACCAGCGGAATCCTTTGCGCCACGCTTCGCAGCATGATGCCGATCCGCTCGAGCGCGACGTGCGCGTCCACATTGGACGGACGGTGCAGGGTCGCCACGCCGTATGCACCGAGCCGCATCTTCAGTCCCGAGGACTCGAAATTGACGGTGTCGGCACCGGCGAGCTTGTCGCGCTGGTATAGCAGATTGTCAACCATCACATGGCCGACATGATGAATACGCCCGGCCGGCTTTCCCTCGTTCATCAGGTTCCTCACTCCGCTCGGTTCCGTGACGAAAAGAAAATCGGAGATCGTATCCGTTACGATTCGATTGAGTTCCTCCGGCATGGTCATATCGCCACTGCGCAGGCCGGCCTCGACATGGGCAACGGGTATGCAGAGCTTTTTGGCGACGATCGAGCAGGCCAGAGTCGAGTTGACGTCCCCGACTACGAGGACGCAGTCCGGTCGCCGCTTCTGGCAGGTTTCCTCGAAGCCGACCATGATCTTCGCGGTCTGCTGCGCGTGCGAGCCGCTACCCGCCCTCAGGAAGACGTCGGGCGCCGGAATGTGGAGCTCGTCGAAGAACACCTCGTTTAATTCGTGGTCGTAATGCTGGCCGGTATGGATGATTTTGAAGCCCAAGTTCGTGCCGTTCGCGCGTAGCGCACGCACGAGCGGAGCGATCTTCATGAAATTAGGGCGCGCCCCGGCGACCAAATAAAGCGTTTTCATCAGACCTAAGAGCACCTCATGACCATTCGACACACTGTACAGGCAGGCAATTTGATCTTCTGTTCCGGGGTGATAACCATACGTTGATCCGATCGGACTACGTCCCGACTTGCATTCGCAGCACGGCCGTCAACAACCCCTCCCTATCCTTGCAGTCAGAGTCTGCCCAGTGGGAGAGGCCACTGCGTCTTTCTCTCTTAACGCTCAGCAACCCTTGAGTCAACCCGTTTTATCGATGCCGTATACAGCAAAATGAAGCTTCTATCCCTCGATACGCCCGAAATCCTCGAGCTCGTCTCGAGCTGGCTCATCCAAAAAGAGAACTACCAATATCTGGATTTCGGCAACGGAAGGCGGATCGTCACGCCCGCGCTGCTCAAGATCATGGCGCAGCGGGAAACGCATTTTCTGAGGGCGTATACGTCAGATCGCGACGACACTCCCATCGGAGTCCTCGGCCTGAACAGTGTCGATCGCATTTTCAGAACCGCGACGTTCTGGGGGGTGTCCGGGGAGAAATCCTTCCGCAACCGGGGACGCTCGACCTTCGCCAGCTCAAAGTTCCTGACCCTTGCGTTCCGCGATCTTGACCTGCATGCGATCAATACCTGGGCGGTCGACCGTAACCCGTCGCTTCGGACCATAGAACGCCTCGGCTTCCGCTTCATCGGCAGGCAGCGGCAATGCCACTACATCGACGGCCAGCTGCACGACCGCCTGCTGTTCGATCTCCTCGCTTCCGAGCACCGAAAACTCGACGAGGAACGGTGGCGCCGGAGCGAAAGCTCGCATCGCGAAGCGGTTTGCGAAGAGCGTTTGGTTGAGCCGGGGTGAGGGCGATGGACGCGCGAACGAGGAAGAAGACGCTGCGGCTGCTGTCGAACGGCGTTTACGTTCTGACATCTCGCAACGAAGACCGCTACGGCGCGGCGACCGTCAGCTGGGTCTCGCAGGCGTCCTTCAAGCCGCCGTTGATCATGGTGGCGGTCCGCAGGGAAAGCAACGTCTTTAGATGTTTGGCCGAAAGCCGGGCCGCTGTGCTCCATGTCGTGGGCGACCGACAGCAGGAGATCGCCCGGAGGTTCTTCTCTCCAACCGAAGCGGCGTGTGGAACGATAAACGGCGAAGCCTTCATGGAAGGAAGGACTACTGCACCCGTGTTGCCTAACTTGCCCGCGTACATCGAATGCCAGGTCGAGCGGATCGTGGATACGGATGGGGATCATGCGGTGGTGATCCTGCGGGTGGTGGAGGCCGAATGCCGGGACCAGGTGAGACCGTTGACCATAGCGGAGTCGCCGTGGGAATACGGCGGGTGACAGGGAGCTAGGGCGCTGAATTCCGCACAAGTAAAAGGAAGCACCATGAGATTCCTTGTGGCTTGGACCACGGCGGGCGGCAAGGCCATCACTCTCGCGCTGCGCGCGCTCACGATTGCGCTTTTGCTGGCCGCGGCTTTACCCTGCGCGGCCCAAAGCGACACGACTCCGCCGACGGTGGCCATTGTCTCTCCCCCGTCCGGGGCTACCCTCTGCGGCACGGTCCCCATCGTGGCTCGCGCCTCCGATGATGTCGGCGTCGTCGGCGTACAGTTCAAGCATGACGGCATGGACATCGGCGCCGAGAAAACCACGGCGCCGTACGCGGTCTCCGCGAACACGACCGCAGTCGCAAACGGCTCGTACACTCTGACGGCGGTGGCCCGAGACGCGGCGGGCAACGCGACTGTTTCGGCGCCGGTCACCGTCACCGTTGCCAACCCCACCCCCGCTTCGGGATCCTGCAAGTTCATTCCGAGCTTCCTCGTCTATTTGGGCGGAGGCCCGGCTCTCGTCGCCGACGACGCGCCGAAGCTCGCGAAATTTGACGGCATCGAAATCGACCGCTTCCGGTTCAACGAGATCAGCCCGAATGTCAATGCTTGGGCGGAGATCAAATCCTACAATCCCAATGTGCAGATCTTCCTCTATGTGACGGGACCGGAGGATTCCAACTATCACGACGGCCTGCCCCAGGTGTACCTCAACGACATCGCCCGCTACGATGTCTCGCGGGGACACCCCATGGGGAGCCTCAACGGCGATCATCCCGAGCTGTTCCTGCTCGGCTCCGCGGGCAATCGCATCTACTACACGCCCCAGTCGAACGTCGCCACGAATCAATACTGGTACCTCATGGACTTCAGCGCCGCCACCTATCAGGCATACTGGCTTACCGCGGTCAAAGCCGACATCGTGGATCAGCCGTGGATCGCAGATGGCGTCTTTGCTGATAACTGCACGGCGACCAATGTGATCGATTTTGGGGCGTATTCCGCCGTCCCTACCAAATATCCCGACAACGCTCGTTGGAGCGGCGCCATGAATTCCTTCGCGGGCGCGATCACGGCCGGCCTGCATGGATACGGCCAGAAACTCTGGTGCAACAGGGGCGATACCCGCTTTGCAGGCGGGAGCGCCGCGTGGGGCAATCTCGATGCCAGTGCCAGCCCTCCGGATGTGCTCCTCGAAGAGGGCGCCTTCGCCGTGATGTGGGGCGTCGGAGACGTTCAGTTCTACCAGGAGTCGGACTGGAAGCGCCAAGTCGACACCATGGCCGCGATCAGGAACTCCAGTGTGGCCATGATCAGCCACACGAAACTCTCGGAGGGACAGGCGGGAACAGACAACTGGGGCCAGCCCGTCACCTTCTGGCAGACCCTTTGGTACTCCCTCGGCTCGTTCCTCCTTGCCAAGAACGATCAGCTCAGGAACTCCTATTTCATGTTCAACGGGGGCAGCGGTTACGACAAGATCTGGTGGTACGACGAATACGACATGATCTACCTCGGCGGGTCGGTCGGGCCCTATGCCGTGACGCCGATCGACACCTCGAGTGGCCCGACTAATGTCTATTGGCGGGAGTTCGAGAAGGGCTATGTGTACGTCAACCCGACCCCGAACAATGTGGCGTCGGTGACTCTGCCGCAAGCGTGTCAGGCGACTCCAAATCCATGTCGGCAGCTGACGCACGATAATTTGTTGTCGCCGCCGAGCGATCTTCCGGCGGTAACTGCTGTTACGTTGAGCGGTCATAACGCCGCCATCATCCTCAAGATGTGAATGTCGGTCAGCGCAACCGCGACCACCGTTTCCGCACCTTGTTTGATGCCCGGCATTCCTGGTGACGAAACCTGATGAAATTCGATAGCCTTCGGGCCGACATCGAGCGTTGGGGCTGGACGCGGAGCCTGTTGATTCGGGTCATGTCGAGGCTCCAAAGGCACACCGGTCTTCGCATCTATCGAGTGAACGTGAGGCCTTTGGTCAAGCGCTCTCCCTGGCCAGCGCTGCCGCGCGGTATCACCGTGCGCGTCGTGGAGCCCGAGGAACTCTTGAAGGCGGCCGACGATCCGGAGCTCGATATGCAACCCGATTTCGTTCGGGGTGCGCTGGCGCGAGGCGATATGGCGTTCGGCGCATTCGAGGGTGATCGCCTGGTTGGCTACACGTGGCGCACATTCACTTGCGCCCCGCATGCCGAGGGTCTATGGGTCAGGGTCGATCGACCCTACCAATACTCATACCAAGCGTTCACTCGGCCGTCCCATCGGCGCAGGCGCATCCATGTTGCCATTACGTTCTTTGCCGACACCCATCTCCTGAAGCTCGGCTATGCCGCCGAGGTAGGGTTCGTTGAGATAAGCAATTTTGCCAGCCTCGCGGTGGCCAACTTCCTGGGGAGGCGGAGAATTGGCTATGCCGGAAATATGAAGTGGTTTGGAAGCTGTATTTCGTTCAGAACGCCTGCCGTGAAGAGAATCGGGGTTGATCTCTTTGAGCGGGCCCCCGATGCTCCTGCCGGACCCCGCGTGACGACAGGAAAGCTTGGAGTGTCGGAAAGTTGGCGGTAATTGTGGAAAAAGAATTCAAAACCAATAATTTCGACTTGTTGCGAATTTTTGCAGCATCTGAGGTATTGGCGGGTCACACGCTTTCGCATCTGGATATTTCCTCGCCGCCGTGGCTGATCAAGCTGATATACGCTTTTCCGGGCGTGCCAATTTTTTTCGTTATCAGCGGTTTTCTGATTTCAGCGTCGTACGAACGGAGTTCCAGTCTGAAAAGCTACAGCCGCAATCGCGTGCTGCGCATTTACCCCGGACTTTGGTGCTGTGTCCTGGCCACTATCCTGGTTACCACCCTCTGCGGTTTCAGTTTTGCGAACAGCCAAGCTCCCCTTTGGATCATTAGCCAACTTGCAGGCGCCATTTACACCCCCGGGTTCCTGAAGAATTTCGGTTTCGGGTCGTATAACGGCAGCCTTTGGACAATTCCAGTTGAACTGCAATTCTATTTCCTTCTGCCGGCGCTCTATTGGTTAACCCGTAAAGGTGCAAAGGATCAGACCTCGTACTTTTGGCTGGCGTGGTTTGCCTTCGTCGCCATAGCGCTCGCGGCTAGCTTGATGTTTCCTCCGCTGGAGAATCCAGAAGGAGAGCCGACGTTACAAAAGCTGATTCGCTATTCGTTTTTCCCTCATTTTTTCCTGTTTTTGAGCGGGGTACTTTTGCAGCGGATAAAGGCCTATGAGTCGAGATGGATTGTCGGCAAGGGGGTTTACTGGCTTGTCGCCTATCTCGCGTTTTATTACGTAGTGCCGACAACGTCCGTGACCTATGTGCCCACTACGCTGCTGCTTGGGATCGTCACGGTATCGATGGCCTACACGGCGCCGGGCATTTCGCAAAAGATACTAAGGGGCAATGATATTTCCTACGGTGTCTACATCTATCATGGACTGATGATCAATATATTGGTTGAGATCGGACTGACTGGTCGTGCTGAATACTTCGTATTGTTGGCGGCTTGTACTTACCTTGCGGGATACGTGTCTTGGATCGCCATAGAAAGACCGTTCCTGCGCAAGAAGGAGCAGACGATTTCTCCTACGCTGGCCACTGAAAAACAGGAAAATCACTGGTTCAGGCTCTTGCCTTACTTCACAAGAAAAACATAATTCACTCATCAATCCGCACCTGTCTCAGCTGACCGTGCAGACTTCCAGCGGTGCCAGGCGTCGCGAAGGGGAAGATAGATGCGGCCTCTGACGGTCGTCGGCACCGTGCAATTGTAGCTGCGCACTCGCTGCCCGCCGAAGTCCCTCTTGAAACTGTTGATTCCGGCGCGTTCCGGCAAAGATTCGTCTTCGAACATGCCCCCCCAGTCGTAGCGTTTTATTCCCATCTCCTTGAACCGCAGCATGTCTCTCCAATGAAGCCAGCGGTTGGCTCGCCCGACCAGGGCACGGTAATCGTTGTCCTTATTTCTGAAGTAAGAGCCCGAATACAGTAAGCCTGCAGTATTTCCGAACATGACGTGGGCGTGCCAGACCAGTGCCTCGCCGTTTAGCGAGGCCGACGAGAGCGCGAGCTGACCCGCCTTGCAGGCGCTAACCAGCCATAGATGATCGGAAGGTTCGAGCGACTTTTGCCTCGCGAATGCGTCGTAGAACGCACGGAATTCATTCAACCTGCTTTCCGGGGCGGCGAGGAACTCCATGCGCAGCCCATCCTTGGATTCGGCGCGTCTGATCTTGTAGCGGCAATCCTTGCCGAATCCCGCGACGATCGCGTCTTCCCCGTCGGCGAGATCGGTCACCAGCGAGAGGAACGGGGTCGTTTGGGCGTCCGCGATCGGAGCTTCTCTCTGGCGATACACGACGATATCCACGCCGCAATCGCGAGGCGGCTCCTCGTCGTACCAGACTTCTCCGTAAACCGCGCCGCGTCCGTTAATGCGGATCATTCAAGCGCTCTCCATTACTAAACGAGGCGCGGAACTCCTTCAGGGTCGTGCCTCGGCACCAGGTGGCAAGATCCTCGAACAGCATCTCCAGGTGCTCGTATAAGCGCTCGATATCCGACGCGTCCTTGAAGGTCGGACTCCCGCCCGGCATGAGCTCCGAGGAATGCAGCATGAATTCCAGATGGGCGACCGCGTCAGCCCTCGCCGCGCGCGCCAGCTGCAGCATTGCATTGAGGTTATGCTTTTCGAGAAGCGGGGTCGGGCATAACCAGCTGAGCTTTGGCGATACCCTATGAGCGGCTTGGCGCAGCAGGGGCATGCGATACGCCCTGGGTGCCTTTCGGTAGAGGCTGCTCCAGCGGGTTGTCATCGGTACTTCCAGCAGCTCGCCGGCCCCGGGTACCGAAATGTCAAGGGGGCCGGGGAAGTAGGGGCGATCAGGAAAGGCCGTGTAGTCCGAGCCGCCGTTCCCCCGTGGATCGCCCGGATTTCCGCGCCAATCGACGCCCGGGGTGACGGAACAGTCCACGCGATATCCCTCGTCAAGCAGCATGGCTGCATAACGACCATCGAAAGCCCAACGCCCGGCACGATGACTGGTCATCTTTTGATCAAACCGGTCTTCGAGCAGGCGGGTGAGGGTCTTGATCTTCTCCTTCATCACCGGTTCAGGGTACTCAATCAGGTAGGGGTGAAACCTGAGATCATCGCTCGTTAGCGGGTCGAGCGGTGGCGAGTTCCATGCGTGCAGGTGCATCCCGATCTCGCCGGCGCCGCGCGCAAGCACGTCGCGCGCGAACTCGACAAAAACGTCCGACATCGCCATCTCGTAGTTCGCGAGGTAGACCGGCTTGAAGCGGAACCGCTCGCAGAGCGACTGGAAACGAGGCAGGTACTCCGCGTTGCGGGTGGTGATCTCGCGCGGGTTTGCCCAGAGATCATCGCCCTCGGCGTCGATCGTAATGATGAAAGGCGTCTCAGACATGGCGTGCGATCAGGTGTTTCGTGAGCCCGCTGCGGCGCCTTCTGCCCGGGTGGCCAGCAGCGCAATCACTTCGACGGTGCACACGACCTCGGATCGTTGATTCAGGATCTCGTTGAAGAGCGTGACTGCGCCTCGGCCAGGTTTGAGCCAGAGTCGTTTGTCCTTCACGGTGACTTTCGCGCGCAAGGTGTCGGCCGCACGAACCGGAGCGCGGAATTTGAGCTTCCAGTCGAGACCGCCCATGAACGCCCAGGTCGTTCTCGGAGTGTTGTAGATCTCGACGAGCGAGCGGTACCACAAAGTAATGATGTAACCGCCGCTGGCGACGATACCGCCATAGGGCGAAAGTGCGGCTGCGGCTTCGTCGATGTGGAAGGGCCAAGGGTCATTGCGTCGGCTGAACTCCAGCATTTCGTCCTTATCGCAGACGCATTCCCGACCGAGATGCACGGACCCGATCTCCAGGTCTTCGAAGTAAACGGTAGGCACAAGCGGCTCTATACCCGATCCCAATCGCGTCGTCTGGATGAGCGCCGCATGCGCTCAGGGCTCTCCGATTCCGTACTGACGGGCGGGGACCAGCTGCTTCCCTTACCAGTCCCGATGCGAGCGTAGCAGCGCCCCATTAAACGGTACGGGAGGCGGCCTCCCTTCATCCAGTCCGTTCGGCCTATTCCACCCGACTGCTCGGTTCGGCGCCTATTCACAGAACGGACGGAGAATTAGCGTATTTGCGGCGCCCCAGACGGACGGCCATGCCACTCCTATTGCGTCTCGCGGCGATTGCCTTCGCGGGCATCATTCTTTCATTGGTACTGTACGGATGGGCGCAAAAGGCGGGAGTCACGACCTCTCCATCGGCCGGCGTTGCGACCGCTCCGCCCGGCCCCGCAAAGCTCCTGTTCAGTTCGGGTTTCGAGGGTTCCACGGCGCTCAGCGTCCCGAGCGATTGTTATGGTACGGGTTGTTGGCAACACATCGTCAGCATGGACAGCAGCACCGGCTTCTCCTGGCCGCCCAAAATCTGGGGCGGCGGTCTCACCCGCTTCCAGCTCATCGCCGACGCGACCGTGGACGCGACCACCGTCGGCGATTACATGTTCAACGAAATCCAGACTGTCACCGGGCATAACGGCACCCCGACCCGCGCCCTCTACCAGCAGATGTCGAGGAGCGGCTGCTGCGGCACCCTCCCCCAAGGCGGGCACCCGGCCCAGGACGCCTTCACACTCCAGCCCGTCGGCGAAACCAGCGACCTCTACATCAGCTACTGGCTCAAGTATCAGCCGAATCTGACGCAATCGCTGATCCCGCCCAACTGGCGCGTGCTCTTCGAGTGGAAGACCGGAATCCTGGGTGACGACGGCGATTATCGCGTGCTCGTCGAACTGGTGACCTGGGGGCCTGACGGTCCGCTTTCCTGGTACGTGGTCGGCGACAACGTGGCAAACAGCAGCAACCCGAACCGGCAAATCTACTGGGAAAAGTATACGACGACGACCGCTAAGACCTTAGCAGACTGGATAAAATTCGAGGTCTTCTGGCATCGCAGCGCCGGCAGCGACGGGCGCGTGTGGATGGCCGTCAACGGCAAGGGGATCGTCGATCACTACGGGCCGAACATGGGCGAGTTCAACGCACCCATCAATCGCATCATGATGCCCAATCTCTACAGCGGCGGCTCCTATCCCATCTACCAGTGGGTCGACGATCTCCAGATCTGGGACGGCTTCCCGCCCGACGCCGCCCCGCACTAGTCCTGGGCCCGCAAACCCGACCGCGTGACGGGCGTAACAAGATCGCTGACCTCA
>VBCH01000175.1 GCA_005884455.1 Betaproteobacteria bacterium | reverse complement strand
GCCGTCTGCCGCCGCCGCTTTCGCCGCGGCAACATTGACGAAGTTGAAGTAGTACAGCAGGCCGATCCACATTACTCCCGCGAGGAGGTGGATCCAGCGGGATATTGCAGGTACCCAGTCCATGTCAGCCTCCCAGCGCGTACGAGACGATGTTGTGCAGGATCAGGGTCAGGATCAAGCCGCATATGACCGTTCCCCAAAGTGAATCGAGCGGATTCTTCATGGTCGTTCTCCCGATGATCGGGGCCGCAGCCGCGCCCCGCGTATTTTCTGTCCAAGCGAGGCTGATTGCAAGCAGCCGCTTCCCGATCCCGATTCCTACCGAGAGCGCTCGACGCGCGCGTGGGCGCCCCCTTCGGCAAACGTGATGTCGAGGAGCTCGCCCGCGGAAAGACTCGCGCCGCGCAGCACGATCCGGTTCGAGCCGTCCCGGACGACGCTGTAGCCGCGATCCAGCACTGCCGCAGGATCCAGGTGCGACAGATTGGCGATGCGACGGGCGCAAGCAGAGCCGGCGCGTTCGAGCGTTGCACGCGTTGCAGCGCGCAGCCGCGCGACCAATTGCACCGAGGTCGCCAGAAGCTTATCGGTATTGGGGAGCCTTGCCTGGGCCCGCTGCATGAGCCGAACGACTTCCCAGCCCCGCTCGGACGAGATTCGGCCGGCAGCTTGCCCGAGTCTCAACCGCAATTGGCCGAGCAGCTCGCTCTGGGCCCGCAGCCTCGCTTCGGGGTGAACCAGCCTGCGTGCAAGATGATCGACGAGGAGCATGCGTCTCTCGAGTTCCTGGCGGAGGCGCAGGGCGAGGCTTGCCGTCAGCCTGGAAATGCCCTCGAGCAGCCCGGCGCGCTCGGGACTGACCAGCTCGGCTGCGGCGGTCGGCGTGGGTGCGCGCCGGTCGGCGACGAAGTCGGCGATCGTGAAGTCGGTTTCGTGGCCGATTCCGGTGACGACCGGAACCGGGCATGCGCGAATCGCCCGCGCCACGATCTCTTCGTTGAAAGCCCACAAGTCCTCGATGCTGCCGCCGCCGCGCACCAGCAATATCACATCGCACCCGCCGAACCGGCCGGCGATTTTGAGCGCAGAGGCGATCTTCTCCGCCGCCCCCTCGCCCTGGACCTGCACGGGAAAGACGACCACGTCAATCGACGGGTTGCGCCGGGCCAGCGTCGTCAGTACATCGCCAAGCGCCGCCGCCTCGCGCGAGGTGATGACGCCGATCGCGCGCGGCAGGGAAGGCAGCGTTCGTTTCGTTTCGGCATTGAACAGGCCCTCTTTTTCGAGCTTGTCACGCAGCCTGAGGAAGGCCTCGAACAGGGCGCCGAGCCCCGCGCGTCGCATGGTTTCGACATTGAGCTGGAAATCGCCGCGCGGCTCGTACAAGCTGACGAGCGCCTGCACCTCGATCCGCATGCCGTCGCGCGGCGTCCACTCGAGATTCTGCTGCCGCTGCCGGAACATGACGCAGCGCACTTGGGCGTGCTCGTCCTTCAGAACGAAATAGGCGTGTCCCGACTTGGCAACGGTGAAGTTGGATATCTCGCCGGCGACCCAAAGCAGCGGATAGCGACGCTCGAGCAGATCCCGAACACTGCGAACAAGGGCCGAAACGGTGAGAATTTCCGAGGGGGAATGCGTGGAAACCCGCGCCAGTCCTTGTTCTCCGGGCATGCGCCGATTGTAACCTATCCACAACGCTCTCTCTGCCGATGCAGTCCCCTATGAGCGGTTCAGACAATGCCCGAGAACCTGCCTGCAACTCTTTGAGCGGTAAAGTGAAAGATCGAAGGTCAAGTTTTGATCATGAGCAAGAAAATCCTTTTGCGCGATTCACTTACGCGCGCTATTTAACGGGTATGCACAACCTTATCCACAGTATTTGTGGATAAAGACTTCAAACCCATTTGCACGCGTCGCGTGTAGCAAGCAACGTTCCAGTCGCCCGAAATTTTTTGAGCGCGAGAGGCGCATCTTCTTGAAATTCTTTGCCTTGCCGAATCCGCGGTCGCAGGCTAAAGTGTCCGCGTTTTTTGCCCGACTCGGAGAACGCGGTTGTTTGCGATCATCCACGCTGCCGGCTGGCCGATCTATTTCCTACTCGCCGTGTCAGTCATCGCAGTAGCGCTCATCATCGAAAGGTTCATGATCCTTCGCAAGGAGAAGATCGTTCCGGGCGGCCTGCTGGAGAGGGTGCTCGTCGCATACCAGAAACAGGGAGTGAGCGAGGACATGCTCGAGAAGCTCTCGCAGGACTCTCCGCTCGGCCAGGTGCTGGCCTCGGGTCTTCGCAACTACAAGAGTTCGCGCGATGTCATGAAGGACGCGATCGAAGAGGCCGGCAGCGCGGTGGCACACGAACTGGAGCGCTTCTTGACGACGCTCGGGACGATCGCAACGATCAGCCCGCTGATGGGTTTGTTCGGCACCGTGGTCGGTATGATCGAGATCTTCGGCTCGCAATCGCCCACCGGATCCAACCCCCAGGAACTCGCCCACGGCATTTCCGTGGCACTGTACAACACAGGCTTCGGCCTAGTGATCGCCATTCCAGCGATGATTTTCTTCCGCCACTTCCGTGGCAGGGTCGAGGGTTTCGTGGTCGAGATGGAGCAACAGGCGGCGAAGCTGGTCGACGCGGTGCACGGAGAACGTTTCGAATTCCAACCGCCGCATACTCGGGTATGAGGTTTGCCCGCACGCCGAAGGAAGATCCGGAAATCAACCTGATTCCGATGATCGACGTGCTCCTCGTGATCATCATCTTCCTCATGTTGACTACGACCTACTCGAGGTACGCGGAGCTGAAGATCAACCTGCCGAGCGCCGACGCGGAAAAGAAGCTGGAACGATCCAACGAAATCAACGTGGTGATCAGCGCCAACGGGCAATACCTGCTGCAGCGAAAACCGGTTCAGTTCCGGAACGTCGCGGCCCTCGCCGAAGAACTCCGTCGCGCCGGTGCCGGCATGAAGGAGGCGATCGTGGTCGTCAACGCCGACAACAATGCCAACTATCAATCGGTGATCCGCGTCATGGACGCCGCGCGCCAGGCGGGCTTTGGCCAGGTCGTGTTCGCTGTGGAGCAATCGACGAAGTAGCCCGCGGCGCGCGTATGGAGGCCGCCCGGCCCACTTTTCTTGCCGCTGGCTTTGCCGCGCGTCACTGGTACCGGCTGAGCGCGGTGTCGCTGCTGCTGTTTCCGCTGAGCCTTGTCTTTCGTCTGCTGGTAGCCCTGCGTCGTCTGCTCTTTCGCGCGGGCGCGCTGCCCTCGGTGCGACTTCGCGTTCCGGTGATCATCGTCGGAAACCTAACGGTCGGAGGCACGGGGAAAACCCCGCTGATCCTCGCGCTCGTCGAAGCGTTGCGCGCGAAGGGGCTGCACCCCGGAATCCTCAGCCGGGGGCACGGCGGGACAGACATCGGACCCCGCGTGGCGGGCGAGGGTGATGATGCCGCGCAAGTCGGCGACGAGCCTCTGCTGCTTGCCGAGCGTTCGGGGTGCCCGGTGTGGATCGGCGCAGATCGCGCCGCCGCCGCACGCGCGCTGCTCGCATCCTACCCTCGCTGCGACGTGATTCTCTGCGACGACGGATTGCAGCATTACCGCCTGCAGCGAGATTTCGAGATCGCGGTCGAGGATGAGCGCGGTTTTGGCAACGGCTTGCTCCTTCCGGCAGGTCCTTTGCGTGAGCCCGCCGGTCGCCGCGTGGATGCGACCGTCGTGAACGGCGCAGAGTCGAAGCCTGGCGCATTTCGCATGCGGCTCGCGCCGGCGGGTCTGTACCGAGTCGATGGGCATGGGGCGCCTTTGGCGCAATCGGAGCTTTCCGGAAAGAAGCTGCACGCGGTCGCGGGAATCGGCAATCCCGAGCGGTTTTTCGACGAGCTTTCGCGCATGGGGCTCGCGTTCTCTGCCCACCCGTTTCCGGATCACCACGCATTTCGGGCTGCAGACCTCGAGTTCGTCGATTGCGATTTCGTGCTGATGACCGAAAAGGATGCGGTAAAATGCCGCCACTTCGGCCGGCGCGATCTGATTGCGGTGCGAGTCGAGGCCGAACTCGACCCTGCCTTGGCGGAACTCATACTGGAACGAATTCATGGACTCGCGGCTGCTTGAGATTCTCGTCTGCCCGATTTGCAAAGGACCACTGGTCTACCGCCGGGCACAAGCGGAATTCATCTGCAAGGCCGACCGCCTCGCGTTTCCGATTCGGGACGATATTCCGGTGATGCTCGAGGAGGAGGCGAGAAAGCTGCCCCCCGAGGAAGAAGTGAACGAGTGAACGGGAGGCACCGCCTAGAATCCTTCACATGTCCTTCACCGCCATTATCCCGGCGCGATTCGCGTCCAGCCGGTTTCCTGGAAAGGCGCTCGCCGATATTGGAGGCAGGCCCATGGTCGTCCGAGTGGCGGAGCGGGCGCGCGAAAGCGGTGCACGCGACGTATACGTAGCCACGGACCACAGGGACATCGCGGCTGCCGTAGAGCGCTACGGTCACCGGGCGGTCATGACCCGAGGCGACCACGCGACCGGGACTGACCGGATCGCGGAGGTCGTGGAGCGCCTCGGGCTCGCGGCGGACAGTCTGGTGGTCAACGTCCAGGGCGATGAGCCGATGATCGAGCCAGGCCTGATACGTGCGGTGGCGACGCTGCTTGAGGATACGCCGCAAGCGGCCATGGCCACGGCCTGCCACCCGATCCGGGACGCGCGCGAGCTGTTCAATCCCAACGTCGTCAAAGTCGTGCTGGACCATGCCGGAATGGCGCGCTATTTCAGCCGGGCACCGGTGCCCTGGGCCCGGGACGCCTTCGGGGATTCCACACGGTCCCTGCCTCAGGGGCTTCCCTGCTACCGGCACATCGGCATCTATGCCTATCGCGCCGATTTCCTGCGTAACTATCCGCGGCTCGAACGCTCGCCGCTCGAGGAGTTCGAAGCGCTCGAGCAGCTGCGGGCGCTTTGGCACGGTTACGCGATCGCCGTCGCATTGCGACAGGATGCGCCGCTCGCCGGCGTCGACACCGTCGAGGACTTGGAACGCACACGGTCCCTGTTTGACCGCATGGTTCATAAACGGTAAGGTCACCGCGTCGGGTACGAGTCCGCCCGCAACGGCCGGGGATAATAATGAAACTAATCCTCCTGGGACCACCGGGCGCCGGCAAGGGCACCCAGGCGGGCTTCATCAGGGAACGCTTCCGCATTCCGCAGATCTCGACGGGGGACATGCTGCGCGCTGCGGTAAAGGCCGGCACGCCGCTCGGTCTTGCAGCAAAGAAGGTCATGGACGCGGGGCAGCTTGTTTCCGACGACATCATCATCGGGCTGGTGAAGGAACGGCTGAAGCATCTGGATTGCAAAAACGGCTATCTGTTCGACGGTTTTCCACGCACCATTCCCCAAGCGGAGGCGATGCGTAAGTCCGGCGTCGATCTCGACTTCGTGCTCGAGATCGATGTAGCGGAGGACGAGATCATTCAGCGGATGAGCGGGCGTTGGGTACATCCCGGCTCGGGACGCGTCTACCACGTCAAATTCAATCCCCCCAAGGTGGCGGGTAAGGACGACGTGACGGGAGAGCCGCTGATCCAGCGCGACGACGACAGAGAGGAGACGGTCAGGAAGCGCCTCCAGGTCTACCGGAAGCAGACGCAGCCGCTGGTGGACTACTATTCCAATTGGGCCGCGCAGGGCGACCCGCGCGCCCCGAGGTACCGAAAGATCTCCGGCGTGGGATCGGTCGGGGAAATCCGCGAGCGGGTCTTCGCCGCCTTAAAATGATCCCATGAAACCGAAGAATGCCTTCTACGCTCAATCAGGCGGAGTGACCGCGGTCATCAACGCGAGTGCCGCGGGCGTGATCGAGACCGCGCGCAAGCACAGAAACCGCATCGGCAAGGTCTACGCCGGCCGTGACGGCATCATCGGCGCGCTCACCGAGGACCTGATCGACACCAGCCGCGAGCCCGCTTCGGCGATCTCGAGACTCAAGACGACGCCGGGTGGTGCGTTCGGCTCGTGCCGTTACAAGCTAAAAGGCATCGATGAGAACCGGGCACATTACGAGCGGCTGATCGAGGTATTCCGGGCCCACGACATCGGCTACTTCTTCTACAACGGCGGCAACGATTCGGCGGATACCGCCTGGAAGATCTCGCAAGTCGGAGAGAAGCTGGGTTACCCGCTCATCTGCGTAGGCATTCCCAAGACCGTCGACAACGATCTTGCCGTCACCGACAACTGCCCGGGTTTCGGATCGGTCGCGAAATACGTCGCGACGTCGATCCGCGAGGCGGGTTTCGACGTCGCCTCGATGGCGAAGACCTCCACACGCGTCTTCGTCATGGAAGTGATGGGCAGGCATGCGGGGTGGATCACCGCCGCCTGCGGCCTCGCCGCCGATAGGGAAGGCGACGCGCCGCAAGTACTCCTTTTCCCGGAGATCCAGTTCGATGAAGAGAAGTTTCTGGCGCGGGTCAAGTCGGTCGTGGAACGCGACGGTTACTGCGCGATCGCCGTGTCCGAGGGCGTGCGCAACAGGGAGGGGCAATTCCTTTCCGAAACCGGTCTGAAGGATGCCTTCGGGCACTCTCAGCTGGGCGGCGCGGGCGAGATCATCGCGAAGCTCATCAAGGACCGCCTGAAATACAAGTATCACTGGGCCCTCGCCGACTACCTGCAGCGCTCGGCGCGCCATATCGCTTCGAAGGTGGACGTGGAGCAGTCCTACAAGCTCGGCGTCGCAGCCGTGAAGCTCGCCATCGCGGGGCGGAACGCGGTGATGCCGATCATCGAGCGCGTTTCGAACACGCCCTATCGCTGGCGCATTGCCGTTGCGAACCTCGCCGACATCGCCAACAAGGAAAAGATGATGCCGCGCGATTTCATCACTGAGGACGGGTTCCACATCACGCCCAAATGCCGCACCTATCTCTCGCCGCTGATCCAGGGCGAGGCGCCTCCGCCATTCAAAAACGGATTACCCGATTACGTGAAGCTGAAGAACACACCTGTTCCCAAGAAGCTTCCCGCCTTCAGGCTTTAGCTTCTTCGCTGCTGCTATAATTCCGCGCCTTTCATCCATTCGGGCCCGGGACAAGGGCCTCATTCAGGGGAGAAATTTATGAGTGGCGGTCTCTGGCTAGCCTTCATCTGCGGCGCGGCGGCACTTGCCTACGGGGGCTGGCAAATATCCTGGATCCTGCAGCAACCGACCGGCAACGATCGCATGCGCGAGATCGCGCAGGCCATTCAGACGGGCGCAATGGCCTACCTGAACCGGCAGTACACGACCATCGGCGTCGTCGGCGTGATCCTGTTCCTGGTGATCGGGCTCGTTCCGGGTCTCGGTTGGGCGACCGCTTGGGGATTCGCGGTCGGTGCGATCCTGTCGGGCGCGACCGGCTATATCGGAATGAATATCTCGGTTCGCGCCAACGTGCGTACCGCTGAGGCTGCACGGGTCGGGCTCAACGAAGCGTTGACGCTTGCTTTTCGCGGCGGCGCGATCACGGGCCTCCTCGTCGTGGGCCTCGGCCTGCTCGGCGTTGCGGGCTATTACGCGATCATGGCGACTTCAGCTGCGCCCGGTGCCGCATACAGTGACGTCATCAAGCCGCTCGTGGGCCTTGGATTCGGCGGATCGCTTATTTCGATCTTCGCTCGGCTCGGAGGCGGCATCTTCACCAAGGGCGCCGATGTCGGCGCGGACCTGGTCGGCAAGGTGGAAGCGGGCATTCCCGAGGACGACCCGCGCAATCCCGCGGTGATCGCCGACAACGTCGGCGACA
>VBCH01000174.1 GCA_005884455.1 Betaproteobacteria bacterium | reverse complement strand
ATTCATGATCGAAACCGGGAAGGCTCATCAAATTGCCGAGCACGCGAAGCACCTTCCACGCCGGCCGCGCCTCGCCGAGGGGCTTCACCGCGCCGTTGAAGCTCTGCATCCGTCCCTCGCAATTGACGTAGGTGCCCGATGTCTCGGTGAAAGGCACGACGGGGAGAAGCACGTTGGCGTAGTCCGCGGCAAAGCTCCGGTAAGCGGCCATCGCGACCACCAGGTCCGCGGCGCCCATCGCCTTGATCGCAGTGCGCGGGTCATGGCAGTCGAAATCGGGCTCGGCGTTGAGGAGCAGATAGGCCCTTCGCGGCTGCTCGAGCAGGGTCCTTGCGTTCAAGCCGCCCTCCGAGGGAACGCAGCCGGCGAGATAGCCTCCGACGCTGTTGGCGGCCTCGCCGAAAAAGC
>VBCH01000173.1 GCA_005884455.1 Betaproteobacteria bacterium | reverse complement strand
TGGGCGAGCGTCCCCGCCAGTTCGCTTGGGCGCACGATGGCCTTGTTGGCCACGGGCATCAGGAGATCGTCGTCGGCGCAGTGAAGGACGTTGATCTGGGATTTGCGTTTGGCGATCTGCCGCAGGCGTGAAGCGACCAGCGGGTGATCCTTGCGCAGGAACGAGCCGACCACGAGCACGCGGTCCAATGCCCCGAGCTCCGCGAGCTTCATCCCGAGCCAGGGAACTCCG
>VBCH01000172.1 GCA_005884455.1 Betaproteobacteria bacterium | reverse complement strand
CATGTCGGTCGAGATGAGCGGGCCCAGATTCTTGTTCAGCACCACGCGTTTCTCTTCGGTGTAGCGCGAGGCGCTCTTGCCGTAGCCGACCGCGAGGTCCTGGAGCTGGCATTCCCCGCCCTGATCGCAGATCGGGCAGTCGAGGGGATGGTTGATGAGCAGGAATTCCATCACGCCGTCCTGCGCCTGCCTGGCATAGTCCGAGCGCGTGAACACCTTCATGCCGTCGGTGACCGGCGTGGCGCAGGCAGGCTGGGGTTTCGGAGCCTTTTCGATCTGCACCAGGCACATCCGGCAGTTGGCGGCGATCGAGAGCTTCTTGTGATAGCAGAAATGCGGGATGTAGATCCCCAGGCCGTTCGCAGCCTCCATCACGGTGGCGCCGTGGCGGACTTCGGTTTCCCTGCCGTCGACCGTGAGTTTGGGCATGCTCTAGGCCGCCTGCCGGACGGGAAAGCTGGGTGCGGTGGAATACCCGGGAACCGTCACCATGCAGCGCTTGTGGTCGATGTGATATTGGAATTCGCCGCGGAAGTGCTCGATGAAGCTCTTCACCGGCAGCGCCGCCGCGTCGCCCAGCGCGCAGATGGTGCGGCCGGCGATGTTGTCGGCGACGCTCGTGAGAAGGTCGAGATCTTCGTTCTTCCCCTTGCCGTGCTCGATCCTGTTCACCACCCGGTACAGCCATCCCGTGCCCTCGCGGCAGGGCGTGCACTGGCCGCAGGATTCCTCGAAGTAGAAATACGCCAGGCGTTCGAGAGCCTTGACCATGCAGGTCGTTTCATCCATGACGATCACCGCCCCCGAGCCCAGCATCGAGCCTGCCTTGGCGATCGAGTCGTAGTCCATGTCGGTGCGCATCATGGTCTCGGCGGGAAGGACCGGCATCGAAGATCCTCCGGGGATCACGGCCTTGAGCTTGCGTCCGTCGCGCATCCCGCCGGCCATCTCGAGCAGCTTCGCGAACGGCGTGCCGAGTTTCACTTCGTAGTTTCCGGGCCGCGCGACGTGTCCGGTCACCGAAAAGATCTTCGTGCCGCCGTTGTTCGGCCGACCGAGCGAGAGGAACGCGTCCGCGCCGTGGTTGACGATCCAGGGCACGGCGGCGAAAGTCTCGGTGTTGTTGATCGTCGTCGGCTTGCCGTAGAGCCCGAAGCTCGCGGGAAACGGCGGCTTGAACCGCGGCAGGCCCTTCTTGCCTTCGAGAGACTCCAGCAGCGCGGTCTCCTCGCCGCAAATGTACGCGCCGTAGCCATGGTGGTTGTGGAGCTCGAACGAGAAATCGCTGCCGAGGATGTTTTTCCCGATGAAGCCTGCGGCGCGCGCTTCGGCGAGGGCCTCCTCGCAGCGCTCGTAGATGTCCCAGATCTCCCCGTGGATGTAGTGGTAGCCCGCGCCGACCCCCATCGCGTAGGCGGCTATCGCCATGCCCTCGATGACGGCGTGGGGGTTATAGCGCAGAATGTCGCGGTCCTTGAAGGTCCCGGGCTCGCCCTCGTCCGAGTTGCACACGAGGAATTTCGCGCCCGGAAACTGGCGCGGCATGAAGCTCCACTTGAGGCCCGTCGGAAAGCCAGCTCCGCCGCGCCCGCGCAGCGCGGATTTCTTGACTTCGGCGACGAGAGTCTCCGGCGGCATCTTCTCGGCGAGGATTTTCTTCAACGCCGAATAGCCGCCGCGCCCGACGTAATCGACCAGCCTCCAGTTTTCTCCGTCGAGGCCGGTGAGAATGATCGCGTCGGGGCCGTAATCGAGCATCTGACTACTTCGCCTCAGCCAGCCACCGGTCGATCTTCTCCGGTGTCATGAACGAGAGCATTTTCTTGTTGTTGAGCAGCATCACGGGCGCATCGCCGCAGGCGCCGAAGCACTCCCCCTCCTTCAGCGTGAAGCGCCCGTCCGCGGTCGTCTCGTTCCAGTCGATGCCGAGCTTCTTTTTCAGGTGCCGTGCGGCGTCCTCCGCGCCGGAGAGCGCGCACGGCAGGTTGGTGCAGATGCACAGTTTGTGCTTTCCGACCGGCTTCAGGTCGTACATCGCGTAGAAGCTCGCCACCTCGTAGACGGCGATCGGCGCCATGCCGAGGTAGCCGGCCACGAAATCCATGACCTGCGGCGAAAGATGGCCCTTTTCGTCCTGGGCGACGGTGAGCGCAGCCATCACCGTCGACTGCTTCTGCCCGAGCGGATATTTGGCGATCGCCTGGTCGATTCTCTTCAGTGCCTCGGCGCTCAACACGTCAGCTCACCTGTCGATCTCGCCGAAGACGATGTCCTGGGTTCCGATGATCGCCACGACATCGGCCAGCATGTGGCCCTTGGTCATCTCGTTGAGCGCCGCCAGATGGGGAAAACCCGCCGCGCGGATCTTCATGCGGTAGGGCTTGTTCGCGCCGTCGGACAGGATGTAGATCCCGAACTCTCCCTTCGGATGCTCGACCGCGGCATACGCCTCGCCCGGAGGGACGTGGATGCCCTCGGTGAAGAGCTTGAAATGGTGGATCAGCTCTTCCATGTTGCTTTTCATTTCGACGCGCGAAGGCGGCGCCACCTTGTGGTTGTCGGTGATCACCGGGCCGGGATTCTCGCGCAGCCACTCGATGCACTGCCTGATGATGCGGTTCGACTGCCGCATCTCCTCGACGCGCACCAGATACCGGTCATAGCAATCGCCGTTCACGCCCACCGGAATGTCGAAATCGACCCGATCGTAGACGGCGTAGGGCTGCTTCTTCCTCAAGTCCCATTCGACGCCCGAGCCGCGCAGCATCGGCCCGGTGAAGCCGAGCGCGAGCGCCCGCTCCGGCGGGACGACGCCGATATTCACCGTCCTCTGCTTCCAGATGCGGTTGTCGGTGAGCAGCGTCTCGTATTCGTCCACGTACTTGGGGAAGCGGCGAGTGAAGTCCTCGATGAAATCGAGCAGCGACCCCTGGCGGTTCTCGTTCAGCTTCTTCAGCGCGGCGGCGCTCTTGTACATCGAGGCCTGGTACTGGGGCATCGTGTCCGGCAAGTCCCGGTACACCCCCCCCGGCCGGTAGTAGGCGGCGTGCAGGCGCGCCCCCGACACCGCCTCGTAGCAGTCCATCAGGTCTTCGCGCTCCCGGAAGCAGTAGAGGAAAACCGTCATCGCCCCGATGTCGAGCCCGTGCGCCCCGAGCCAGAGCAGGTGGTTCAGGATGCGCGTGATCTCGTCGAACATCACGCGGATGTACTGGGCGCGGATCGGCACGTCGACCCCGAGGAGCCGCTCGACCGCCAGGCAATAGGCGTGCTCGTTCGACAGCATCGACACGTAGTCGAGCCGGTCCATGTAGGGCAGCGCCTGGATGTAGGTCTTGTGCTCCGCGAGCTTCTCGGTCGCGCGGTGCAGCAGGCCGATGTGCGGATCGGCGCGCATGATCACCTCTCCGTCCAGTTCCAGCACCAGACGCAGCACGCCGTGCGCCGCCGGATGCTGCGGGCCAAAATTCAACGTGTAGTTCCGGATTTCCGCCATGGATCAGCGCGAGCTTCCCAGGTCGCCGTACTCGTCCTCGCGAATGACGCGCGGCGTAATTTCGCGGGGTTCGATCGTCACCGGCTGGTAGATGACGCGTTTCTGCTCCGGGTCGTATCGCATCTCGACGTTGCCCGAGAGCGGGAAATCCTTGCGGAAAGGGTGGCCGATGAAGCCGTAATCGGTGAGGATGCGCCGCAGATCGGCGTGCCCGGTGAACATGATTCCGAAAAGGTCGAAAGCCTCGCGCTCGTACCAGTCGGCATTGGGCCACACGCCGGTGAGGGAGTCGACCACGGGGAACTCGTCATCCGGCGCGAACACGCGCAGGCGCAGCCGCCAGTTGTGCGCCAGGGAAAGCAAGTGCGACACAACCGCGAAGCGGCGTCCTCCCCAGCGGCCGTCGCGGAAACCCGAGTAATCCACTGCGCACAGGTCGATCAACTCCTCGAAGCGCACCGCCGGGTCGTCGCGCAGCCACAGCGCCGTAGCGGAATAGTCTTTCGCATCGACCACGAGCGTCAGTTCGCCCAGGGATTCGCTCAGGCTCACGATTTTCCCGGCGAGAGACGAGTCGAGCGCGTCTTTCAATCGTCCGAGCTTCGCCGCCATATGCCTTCGGTCCAATCAGCGCGCGATGGTGTTGGTGCGCTTGATCTTGTTCTGCAGCTGGACAATGCCGTAGAGCAGAGCCTCCGCAGTCGGCGGGCACCCGGGCACGTACACGTCGACCGGCACGATGCGGTCGCAGCCGCGCACCACCGAGTAGGAGTAATGGTAGTAGCCGCCGCCGTTCGCGCACGACCCCATCGAGATCACCCAGCGCGGTTCGGCCATCTGGTCGTACACCTTGCGAAGCGCCGGCGCCATCTTGTTGCACAGAGTCCCCGCGACGATCATGACGTCGGACTGTCTCGGGCTGGGGCGGAATACGATTCCGAAGCGATCGAGGTCGTAGCGCGCGGCGCCTGCGTGCATCATCTCGACGGCACAGCACGCCAGGCCGAACGTCATCGGCCACAGCGACCCGGTGCGCGTCCAGTTGATGAGCTTGTCGAGCGAGGTCGTCGCGAATCCTTCTTCGAATACGCCTTCAATTCCCATGGATCACCTTCATTTTCACTACTCCCACTCCAGCGCTCCTTTCATCCATTCGTATACGAAGCCCACGACGAGAATGGCGAGGAAGACCATCATCGACCAGAAGCCGAGGGCGCCGATCTCGTTGAGCGTCACCGCCCAGGGGAAGAGAAACGCGATTTCCAGGTCGAAAAGGATGAACAGGATCGCAACGAGGTAGTAACGCACGTCGAATTTCATGCGCGCGTCCTCGAAGGCCTCGAATCCGCATTCGTACGGGGACAGCTTCTCGCTGTCGGGACGGTGCGGCCCGAGCACCGTGCCCGCGGCGACCATGATGCCGCCGAAGACGAAAGCGATCACGATGAACAGCAGGATCGGGAAATAGTTTTCGAGCACGTCAGCCGCAGGCCCGAGAGCATGACGCCGTGCCGGTGGCTCGCACTCGCACGCTCGCTCTCACAGAAACCGTACCCCTCTTAAAATAGAGGACTTGGGCCGGAAGTCCCCTGCTTCCGATCCAAGTCCCCCTTTGTCTGGTGCCGACGGAGAGACTCGAACTCTCACGGCTTTCGCCACCGCCCCCTCAAGACGGCGTGTCTACCAATTTCACCACGTCGGCATGATTTGGGCTTGATGCGCAGTCGTGTCAGAAACGAGCCCGTCCTTAAGCGCTCGATTTTACTACTTCGGCACCTCGTTTGCTTTCGATTTGGCCGCGTCCGAAGCCTTCGCTGCTTCCGCCGCTGGCTGGGGCGCGGGCACCTGCTGCTGCGCCGGTTGCGGCCGTTCCTTGACAGTGTCCATGACGCCTCCGCCCGCGCGCGGCTTGTGCGAGACGAGGTAGGCGAGCACGAAAGTGGTGAGGAAGAACACGACAGCGAGGATGGCCGTCGTGCGAGACAGAAAATTGGCCGAGCCGCTTGCGCCGAACAGGCTTCCCGAGGCGCCGCTGCCGAAAGCCGCGCCTACGTCGGCTCCCTTGCCGTGCTGGAGCAGAACGAGACCGATGATGGAAAGCGCGACGATGACGTCGACGATGAGGATCAGCGTGAACCAGAAATCCATATTGCATTCTCCAGAGTTATCTCCGCGCCGCAGCGCAGATCGCGATGAAGTCCTTCGCCACGAGCGAAGCCCCGCCGATCAATCCGCCGTCGACGTCGGGCATCGCCAACAGCTCGTGGGCGTTGTTGGGCTTGACGCTGCCACCGTACAGGATCGTCACGTTCCCGGCGAGCGCCCTGTCGCTCGCTCCGAGCCGCGCGCGGATGAACGCGTGCACATCCTGGGCCTGCTGCGGCGTGGCGTTCCGGCCTGTGCCGATCGCCCAGACCGGCTCGTAAGCGAGCACGGCGTCTGACAGCGCGGCGATTCCCGCCGCGGCGAGCACCGCGTCGAGTTGACGCCCCACCACGTTTTCCGTCTCACCGCGGTCGCGCTGCTCCAGGGTTTCCCCCACGCAAAGGATCGGCGTCAGGCCGGCGCGCCGCGCCGCAAGGAATTTGGCGGCGACTCCGCCATCGTCTTCCCCGTAGAGTCCGCGCCGCTCCGAATGGCCGACGATCGCGAAACGGCAGCCGAACTCCTTGAGCATCGCTCCCGACACCTCCCCAGTGTAGGCTCCGGAGTCGTGCTCGGAAACGTTCTGCGCGCCCCAGGCAATCCGGCTGCCCGACAGGACCTGCGAAACTTGTGCGAGGTACGGATACGGTGCGCACACCGCGTAGCCGAGGCCTTCGGCTTCCGGAAGGCCCGCCTTGAGCGCCTCGAGCAGCCGTGCGTTCGCTGCGAGGCTGCCGTGCATCTTCCAGTTGCCTGCTACGAGCCTCGCGCGCATCCCGTTCCGGGAGAGCCAAAAAGGGGGAGATTTTACAGCCGGATCGCCGTGAGGGTCAACCGAAAACGCAGGAAAATTCAGGACCTTGCAGGCGTTCCCTGGTCAGGACCCCGATGCGCGCAGCCAAAACGTCACCGGGCCGTCGTTCACCAAAGAAACCTGCATGGGCTCGCCGAAGCGGCCGCACGCGGTGTTGGAATAGCGCGAGCGCGCACGCGCGACGAGATGATCGAAGAGCTTGCGGGCCGCATCGGGCGCGAGCGCGGACGAAAAGCTCGCGCGCATGCCTTTGGAGGTATCCGCGGCCAGCGTGAATTGCGGCACGAGCAACAGGCCGCCGCGCACGTCCTCGACCGAGAGATTCATTTTCCCGGCGCCGTCCGGGAACACGCGGTACCCGAGCAGGCGTTCAAGCATGCGCTCGGCGGTCGATTCATCGTCTCCGGGCTCGGCGCATACGAGCGCCAGGATTCCGCGATCGATCGCGCCCAGCGTCTCGCCCCCGAGCTTGACTTCGGCCCGCGAGACGCGCTGCAGCAGCGCGATCATCCGGCGAGATTAGGCCGCCTCTTGCACGGTTTCGGCGATCATTCTGGCAAGCCGCCGGACTTCCGCGTCGTCCTTGCCTTCCACCATGACGCGCAGCACGGGCTCGGTGCCCGACGGCCGCAACAGCACCCGCCCGTCCTTGCCGAGGGCGCGTTCGGCCTCGTTTTTCGCCTTTGCGATCGCCGGCTGGTTCTGCCAGTCGAAGCCCTTCGCCACGCGCACGTTGACGAGCTCCTGCGGATAGAGCGCAAGTCCCTGGCACAGGGTCCCGAGCGTCGCGCGGCGCGTCCGCATGGCAGATAGCACCTGCAAGGCCGAGACGATGCCGTCGCCTGTCGTGTGCTTGTCCAGGCAGATGATGTGCCCGGAATTCTCCCCTCCGAGCTGCCACTCCTTTTCCTGGAGCATCTCCAGCACGTAGCGGTCCCCGACTTTGGCGCGCGCGAAGGAAACCCCCATTTCTTCCAGCGCGCGCTCCAGCGCGAGATTGGTCATCAAGGTTCCGGCAACGCCTTTCAGCCCGCCGTTTTTCGCGCGTTCGCGTGCGATGACAAACAGGAGCTCGTCGCCGTCGTAAAGCCTTCCATCTCCGTCGGCCATAAGCACGCGGTCGCCGTCGCCATCGAGCGCGATGCCCAGATCGGCCTTGTGCTCGGCGATCGCGCCCTGCAGGATCCCCGGATGCACGGTTCCGGCACGATCGTTGATGTTGAACCCGTCGGGATTCGCTCCTATCGTTTCGACGTCGGCGCCCAGCTCGTGGAAAACGTGGGGGGCGACATGATAGGTCGCGCCGTGCGCGCAGTCGATCACGATCTTCATCCCGCGAAGGTCGAGCGAGGACGGAAACGTGCTCTTGCAGAACTCGATGTAGCGGCCCTGGGCGTCCTCGACGCGCCGAGCCTTGCCGAGGCTCGCCGAATCCTTGCACAGGATCGGAAGGCCGAGCTGCGTCTCGATTTCCATCTCCACGCCGTCGGGAAGCTTGCTGCCCTCCGCGGAAAAAAACTTGATGCCGTTGTCCTGATACGGGTTGTGCGAGGCGCTGATCACGACCCCGGCCTGCAAGCGCAGCGCCCGGGTCAAATAGGCGATCGCGGGGGTCGGCAGCGGCCCCGTCAGCATCACGTCCACTCCCGCGGCGGCGAATCCGGCTTCGAGCGAGGCCTCGAGCATGTAGCCCGAGATGCGGGTGTCCTTGCCGATCAGCACCGCCGGGTGCGCGCCCTTCGGCAGGGCGGAGCGCTTCACCAGCACCTCACCCGCAGCAAAACCGAGCCGCATGACGAATTCCGGCGTGATCGGCGCCTCGCCGACTTTTCCGCGCACGCCGTCCGTTCCGAAATACTTCCTGCTCATCGTTTTCCGCGGCCTCCGAGCCCATCCATCGCGGCGAGCACCGCAAGAGCGTCCCGCGTCGCCGCCACGTCGTGCACGCGAACGATTGTAGCCCCGTGCTGTACCGCCAGCAAAGCCGCGGCGATGCTCCCCGCAAGGCGCTCGCCGGCCCCGCGGCCCGTGATCGCGCCCAGGGTCGACTTGCGCGACCATCCCGCCATCACCGGCAGGCCCATCTCGGCGAGCCGGTGGAGATTGCGGAGCAGCTCGAAATTGTGGGCCACGGTCTTGCCGAAACCGAAGCCGGGATCGATGACGATGCGCTCGCGGGCGATGCCCTGCGCCTCGGCCGCGGCGACGCGCTCGGCGAGAAACGCGCGGACCTCTGCGACGACGTCGTCGTAGCTCGGGCTCTGCTGCATCGTGCGCGGCTCTCCCTGCATGTGCATCAGGCACACCGCCGCGCCGGAGGCCGCGACGGCTTCGAGAGCACCGGGTGATCTCAGCGCGCCGATGTCGTTGATCATCGCCGCGCCGGCGCCGATGACCGCGCGCATCACCTCAGGTTTGGTGGTATCGATGGAAATGGGTACCGGAGAGGAACTGAGCCCGTCGAGCACCGGCATCAGGCGGGACAGTTCCTGCTCGGCCGACACGCCGTCGGCTCCGGGGCGGCTCGATTCCGCGCCGATATCGATGAGATCCGCGCCCTCGTCCATCAGCGCCCGCGCGTGCGCTATCGCGGCCGCCGGCTCGAGGGTCTGCCCGCCGTCGGAAAAGGAATCGGGCGTCACGTTGACCACGCCCGCGACGAGCGGGCGGTCGAGCATGAGTCGGAATCTGCCACAGCGGAGACTTTGAGCAGTCACGGCCGCAGGCATGAAAAGACCCGAAGCAGGCTTCGGGCCTCGTTCCTGGAATGAGCTAGGCGACTGGTGCCGGCTCGGGCGCACCCGGCGCCCCCGCCTGGGGCGGCTGCTGCGGCGCCTGCGCGGGCTTGGGCGGGCGCGGCGGCCGGCCGTCCATGATGTCCTGGATCTGCTCGGCGTCGATGGTTTCCAGCTCGAGCAGGGCCTTGGCCATGGCCTCGACCTTGTCGCGGTTGTCGAGGATGAGCTTCTTCGCCAGGGCGTATTGCTCGTCGATGATCTTGCGGATCTCGGCGTCGACCTTCTGCATGGTCACCTCGGACACGTTCTTGTGCGTGGTGATCGAGCGTCCGAGGAACACTTCGCCCTCGTTCTCGCCGTACACCATCGGGCCCATCGCGTCCGACATGCCCCACTGGGTCACCATGCTGCGCGCGAGCGTGGTAGCGCGCTCGAAGTCGTTCGAAGCGCCGGTCGTCATCTGGCCCATGAACACTTCCTCGGCGATGCGCCCGCCGAACAGCACGGTGATCGTCGAGAGCAGGCGATCCCTGTCCATGCTGTAGCGGTCCTGCTCCGGCAGCTGCATCGTGACGCCGAGCGCCCGTCCGCGCGGGATGATCGTGACCTTGTGCACCGGATCGGTCTTGGGGAGGAGCTTCGCCACCACCGCGTGGCCGGATTCGTGGAAAGCGGTGTTTCTCCGTTCCTCTTCGGGCATGACCATCGAGCGGCGCTCCGCGCCCATGACGATCTTGTCCTTGGCGCGCTCGAAATCGTCCATGTCCACCAGGCGCTTGTTCTTGCGCGCAGCGAAGAGCGCCGCTTCATTGACGAGGTTGGCGAGATCGGCGCCGGAGAAGCCCGGCGTCCCGCGCGCGATGATCTCGGCCTTGACGTCCGGCGCCACCGGGACCTTCCTCATGTGCACCAGCAGGATCTGCTCGCGGCCGCGGATGTCGGGGAGCGGCACGACGACCTGCCTGTCGAACCTGCCGGGGCGCAAGAGCGCCGGGTCGAGCACGTCGGGGCGGTTGGTCGCGGCGATGACGATCACGCCGGTGGTTCCCTCGAAGCCGTCCATTTCGACCAGGAGCTGGTTGAGCGTCTGCTCGCGCTCGTCGTTGCCGCCGCCGAGCCCCGCTCCTCGTTGCCTGCCGACCGCATCGATCTCGTCGATGAACACGATGCAGGGCGCGTGCTTCTTCGCCTGATCGAACATGTCGCGAACGCGCGCGGCCCCCACGCCGACGAACATCTCCACGAAGTCGGAGCCCGAGATCGAGAAGAACGGAACCTTCGCTTCGCCCGCGATCGCGCGCGCGAGCAGCGTCTTGCCCGTGCCGGGATTGCCGACCATCAGCACGCCCTTGGGGATGCGGCCGCCGAGTTTCTGGAACTTGGCGGGATCGCGCAGGAAATCGACCAGCTCGGCGACCTCCTCCTTGGCTTCCTCGCAGCCGGCGACGTCGGCGAAGGTGATGTTGTTGTTGGACTCGTCGATCATTCTCGCGCGGGACTTTCCGAACGAGAACGCCCCGCCCCGCCCTCCTCCCTGCATCTGGCGCATGAAGAAAATCCACACGCCGATGAGGAGCAGCATCGGGAACCACGAGACGAAGATATTCATGAGGAGCGAAGGCTCTTCCTCGCGCTTCGCCTTGATCTTGACGCCGTACTTGAGCAGATCCGACACGAGCCAGATATCGCCGGGCGAATAGCTGTTGACCGGTTTCCCGTCGGTGGTCTTCGCCTTGAGGTCGCGGCCTTCGATCATCACCTCGGCGATGCGCCCGGCCTTGACCTCTTCCATGAATTGCGAATAGTCCATCACGGCCTGGGTCTGCTGGCGCGTGTTGAACTGGTTGAACACCGTCATCAGGACGAGCCCGATGACGAGCCAGATCACGAGGTTCTTGAAGAGGTTATTCAACTTCCTTCCTTTCCTTCTCTCTGCATGGCACCTGGATACTCTATACGCATTCTAAGCCCAAGCGGATTCAGGTACCAGCGCCCGCCTTCAGGTTCTTCCCCACCAGATACATCTCATTCGATTCGCCGCGCGAAGCCCCGGGCTTGCGCGAGGCGACCGAAACAAAAATCCGGCGCATCGCCGCCAGAAACTCGGGGTAGCCCGCACCCTGAAACGCTTTGACCACGAGCGCCCCACCGGAATTCAAGTGCGTTTCGGCAAAATCGAGCGCCAATTCACATAGATGGATGCTGCGGGCCTGGTCCGAAGAGCGCACGCCGCTTATGTTGGGGGCCATGTCGGAGACTACAAGGTCGATTTTTCGCCCTCCAAGGGCTTCTTCGAGCCGCCTCAACACGGCCTCTTCGCTGAAATCTCCCTGGATGACCATAACTCCCGGCGCCGGCGCCACCTCCAGCAGATCGACCGCGACGACGCGTCCGGAGCGCCCGACGCGCTCGACGAGCACTTGCGACCAACTTCCCGGCGCGGCGCCAAGATCGACGACGGTATCGCCGGAACGCACCAGCCCGTCCAGCTTCAGGAGTTGGAGCAGCTTATAGGCCGCGCGCGATCGGTACCCCTGCGTTCTCGCCCGGCGGACATAGGGATCATTCACGTGGCGCTT
>VBCH01000234.1 GCA_005884455.1 Betaproteobacteria bacterium | reverse complement strand
TATCGTTCAGCATTCGGCCGGTGATCTTGGGGTACCAGTGGTAGATCGCCCCGAACACGACCAGGATCGGCGCAATGGCCATCACCATATGGAAGTGCGCGACCACGAACATGGTGTCCGAAAGCGGGACACTCACGGTCGCGTTGCCGAGGAACAGGCCCGTCAACCCCCCGTTGATGAACGTGAAGATGAACCCGATGGCAAACAGCATCGGGACGGTGAGGTGGATGTTGCCGCGCCATAGCGTCAGCACCCAGTTGTAGACCTTGATGGCCGTGGGAACGGCGATGATCAGCGTGGTGGTGGCGAAAAAGAAGCCGAAGTACGGATTCATGCCGCTCACGTACATGTGGTGCGCCCACACGATGAAGCTCAGGGCGCCGATGGCGATGATCGCCCAGACCATCATCCGATAGCCGAAGATGTTTTTTCTTGCGTGGACGCTGAGCAGGTCTGAGACGATGCCGAAGGCCGGCAGGGCGACGATGTAGACCTCGGGATGGCCGAAAAACCAGAACAGGTGTTGAAACAGCAGCGGATTGCCTCCCGAGTGTCCGCCCTGCTGTCCCATCGAGACGATGGCGGGCATGAAGAAGCTCGTGCCCAGCGTCAGGTCCAGGGTCATCATGATGGCGCTGACGAACAAGGCGGGAAAGGCCAACAGCGCCAGGACCGTTGCCATGAAAATGCCCCATACGGTCAAGGGCAGCCGCATCATGGTCATCCCTCGCGTGCGCGCCTGCAACACCGTCACCACGTAGTTCAAACCGCCCATGGTGAATCCGACGATGAAGAAAGCCAGGGAAACGAGCATCAGGATGATTCCCCAGCTCGCCCCAGGCGTGCCCTGGGAGATCGCCTGGGGCGGATACAGTGTCCAGCCGGCGCCGGTGGGCCCGCCGGTCACGAAGAAGCTCGCGACCAGCAGCAGCACGGCGAACAGATACACCCAGTAGCTCACCATGTTGACGTAGGGGAAGACCATATCGCGGGCGCCCACCATCAGCGGGATGAGGTAGTTGCCGAACCCGCCCAGGAACAGCGCCGTGAGAAGGTAGATGACCATGATCATGCCGTGCATGGTCACAAACTGAAGGTAGTTGCTTGGGTTGATAAAGGAGAAACTGTTCGGGTACCCCAGTTGCAGCCGCATCAGCCACGACAGCACCAGCGCCACCAACCCGATCCCCATAGCGGTCATCGCGTACTGGACGGCGATGATTTTGGCGTCCTGGCTCCAGACGTACTTCCCCACCCAGGTTTTCGGGTGGTAAAGCTCTACCTCTTCGACCTCGGCGGGCGGGGCGAAAGCCGATTCATCATGCGCGACGTAAGACATGGTATTTCCTCTCGCTAATTCCTCACTGTGCTCGGCGCCCGAGTCTCACCATAATAATAGCAGCATGGCGCTCGAGCAGGCCGGTCACCGCAAAGTATTGATGTAGGCGACGACGTCATGGGTTGCTTGGTCATCGCCCAGAATTTCGGCCATCAACGCCATCTGCGGACCGTACAGGTCTTTTGGATGAGCGCCGCGGATACCTTGTTTGAAATTTTTCAATTGAGTGACCATATACCAGTCGCTCATACCCTTGAGCCGGGGGGCATTGGTTGCCTGCATGCCCCGCCCATCGGCACCGTGACAGGTTCCGCAGGTCACATAAGGCTTTTGACCGTTCGTCGCAATTCCCTTCATCGTGATCGAGGCAGGATTATCCGGCAGCGTCTTGATGTAAGCGATGACGTTATCTATTGCGGCGTCGTTGCTCAGCGTCGCCGCCATCGGTGCCATCATCTTACCGAAAACATCTTTTTCGTGTGAACCGCGGGCACCGCTCTTGAAAGATTTCAATTGCCGCTTCAGGTACCAATCACCCTGTCCGCTCAATTTCGGCGCATTCATCGCAGGATTTCCTTCCGCTTGCAGGCCGTGACAGGCGGCACAGACTGCATAGAGCGGTTTGCCTGCTGCAGCATCGCCGGGTACTTGAGCCGAGGTTTGCGCGAACGTCGGATGGCCGCTCAACCACGCCTGAAAAGCGGCGTCTTCCTCCACCACGACGCTGCCACGCATGACGAAGTGCCCGGTACCGCACAATTCGTTGCAGAGGAGGTCGAATTTTCCGGTCCGGGTGGGGGTGAACCAGATATACGTGACCAGGCCCGGCACCAGATCCATCTTGGCCCGGAACTGCGGTACCGCGAAGTTGTGCAGAACGTCCACAGAGCGGAGCAGCGCCTTCGTTGGCCTGCCGACGGGGAGATGCAGCTCCGGGCTTGATACCAAGACGTCGTCCTGTCCGTTGGGATCGTCGGGATTCATGCCAAACGGGTTTTTATCGCTGACGTACCGGGCGTCGACGGTGCCCATCACGCCGTCCTTTCCGGGGAAGCGAAAGCCCCAGTACCACTGCTTGCCCACGGCCTCGAATACGCCCGCGTCTTTCGGGACTTCGACGAAACTCGCCCATACAAATAAGCCGGGGGCCAACATGGCGGCGACGCCGACCGTGGTCACTCCGGTGAGCCACCATTCCAGCTTCTTGTTCTCGGGTTCGTACTGCGCGCGCTTGCCCTTCTTATAACGGTAGCGGATCACGCAATAGGCCATGAACAAATTGATGGCGACGAAGACGAACCCCGTGACCCAGAACGTGAGGCTGATCGTGTGGTCCATCGCACTCCAGTTGGAGGCGATCGGCGTGAAATACCACGGGCTCAGAAAGTGAAACAGGACAGAGCCAACGATCAACAAAACCAGTACGATTGCTACGACCATGGCGGTGGCCCCGGTTGATTAGACGGAAATTCGCAGGCGGTGAATTGTAAACTACGGCCTTATATAATGTATTGCGAACTTATTGTCCACTCCAGGTGAACGCACAGGCATTCGGCCTGGACTCCGCGCAAGTGCGACGCGCCTTCGAGCGTGCCGCGGCGGCGGGCGGCGATGCCGCAGTGCTGCAGAGGGAAGTCGAGCGGCGGATGTTCGAACGGCTCGATTACATCCGCTGCCGGCCGCACCGCGTGCTCGACTCGGGCTGCGGCGTGGGACGCGGCCTGAAACTGCTGCGCCGCCGCTATCCCGAGGCGGATCTTTTCGGCATGGACTTCGCGCCCGGCGTGCTGAGCGAGGCGAAACGGGAAGAGTCCTTGTTCGAGCGTGCCCGGGGCCTCGTGTCCGGCTCCAGGCGCTTTCACCTGTGCGCGGACTTTGCGCGCCTGCCGCTTCGCGCCGCGAGCGTGGATATGGTGTGGTCGAATCTTGCGCTGGCCTGGGCGGGCGATCCGCTCGCCGCGCTGCGCGAGGTTCACCGCGTGCTCATCCCCGGCGGGCTGCTGATGTTCTCGAGCTACGGGCCCGACACGCTGAAGGAACTCAAGGCGGCCTTCGGTGCGGCCTCGGCCGCGCGCCACGTGCATTCTTTCATCGACATGCACGACCTCGGCGACATGTTGGTCGCGAGCGGATTTGCCGCGCCGGTCATGGACATGGAAGTCATCACGCTGACCTACTCCGAGGTCCTCGCGCTCCTGCGTGACCTGAAAGCCTCCGGCGAGACCTGCGCGGCGCGTGATCGACAGCGCGGCCTCATGGGACGCCGTGCCTGGGAGCGCATGCTTGCCTCCTATGAGCGCGAGCGGAAGGAAGGCAGGCTGCCGGCGACAATTGAAGTGATCTACGGGCACGCCTGGAAAAGCGAGCCGCGTACGACCGTCGACGGTAGGCGGATCATAGAAGTAGAATTGGAAGCGAAAAAATCGCGCCCCCTTGTTCGACCAGAACCGACGAGGACATGATGAGGAACAGGATGGTCAAGGCAACCGGCGCTGCGCTCCTTGCGCTGTCCGAGGCTGCGGAAGCGGCGTATCAGTGGAACCTGCCGACCCCGGTGACGCGGGTCGCCGGCGAGATCTACAACCTGCACCTCGTCATGATGGGGATCATCCTCGTGATCTTCATCGGCGTGTTCGGCGTGATGTTCTATTCGATCTACGCTCACCGCAAGTCCGTCGGCCACAAGGCCGAGAATTTCCACGAGAACATCGTCGTGGAGATCATCTGGGCCATCATCCCGTTCCTGATACTGATCGGCGTGGCCTGGCCGGCGACCAAGTCGATCCTGAACCTCAAGGACACCGCCAGCTCCGACATCACGGTCAAGGCAACCGGCTATCAGTGGAAATGGGGCTACGACTACCTGAAGGGCGAGGGTGAGGGCATATCATTCCTCTCGAATCTCTCCACTCCGCAAGACCAGATCACGGGCGGCGCTCCCAAAGGCGAGCACTATCTCCTGGAGGTGGACAACCCCATGGTCGTGCCCGTGGGCAAGAAGGTGCGCGTCCTCCTCACCTCCAATGACGTCATACACGCTTGGATGGTCCCGGCGTTCGGCGTCAAGCAGGACGCAATTCCCGGCTTCGTGCGCGATACTTGGTTCCGGGCTGAAAAGGAAGGCATCTACCGCGGCCAGTGCGCGGAGCTTTGCGGCAAGGACCACGGGTTCATGCCGATCGTGGTCGAAGTCGTCTCGGCCGCAAAGTACGCCGCCTGGGTCGCAGAGCAGAAAATGAAGACCGCTGCCGCGGCCGACGATCCGAACAAGAAATGGAATCTCGCCGACCTGAAGGCCCGCGGCGAGAAGGTCTACGCCGCGAACTGCGTCGCCTGCCATCAGGCGAACGGACAGGGAGTCAAGGGAAGCTTCCCCGCGCTCGACGGCTCCCGGCTCGTCAACGGCCCGAGGGGGCGGCAAATGGAGATCGTGCTGAACGGCAAGCGCGGCACGGCGATGGCGCCGTTTGGCAAGCAGCTCTCCGACACCGATGTTGCCGCGGTCATCACCTTCACCCGCAACAACTGGGGGAACAAAACCGGCGAAGTCATTCAGCCGGGCGAGATCAGGTCGGCGCGGAAGTAACCGCGCCCGGCAAAGCGCGAGCACTAGGAGCAGCCAATGAGCGCAGTCATCGATTCAGGCCACGCCCACGACGAGCACCGTCCCGACGGGGGCATCATGCGCTGGGTCACCACGACCAACCACAAGGACATCGGCACGCTTTACCTGTGGTTCAGTTTCACCATGTTGCTGGTCGGCGGCATGCTCGCGCTCGCCATCCGCGCCGAGCTGTTCCAGCCGGGCCTGCAGTTCTGGCATCCGGAGTTCTTCAACCAGCTCACCACGATGCACGGGCTCATCATGGTGTTCGGCGCGATCATGCCGGCCTTCGTCGGGTTCGCCAACTGGCAGGTGCCGCTGATGATCGGCGCCCCCGATATGGCCTTTGCGCGCCTGAACAACTGGAGCTTCTGGATGCTTCCGGTGGCGGCGACCCTGCTCGTCGGATCGTTCTTCGTGCCCGGGGGCGCGACCGCCGCCGGCTGGACCATCTACGCGCCGCTCTCGACTCAGATGGGACCGGGGATGGACCTCGCGATCTTCGCGCTCCACATCATGGGCGCCTCCTCGATCATGGGCTCGATCAATATCATCACCACGATCCTCAACATGCGCGCGCCGGGGATGACGCTGCTAAGGATGCCGCTTTTCGTTTGGACTTGGCTCATCACCGCGTACCTCCTTATCGCGGTGATGCCGGTGCTCGCGGGCGCCATCACGATGCTGCTGACCGACCGCCATTTCGGCACGTCCTTCTTCAACGCGGCGGGCGGCGGCGACCCGGTGATGTTCCAGCACATCTTCTGGTTCTTCGGCCATCCCGAGGTCTACATCATGATCCTCCCGGGCTTCGGCATCATCAGCCAGGTGATTCCCGCGTTCTCGAGGAAGCCTTTGTTCGGCTATTCCTCGATGGTATATGCGACCGCATCGATCGCGGTCCTCTCGTTCATCGTGTGGGCGCACCACATGTTCACCGTCGGCATGCCCACGGCGGGGATCCTGTTCTTCATGTACGCGACGGTGCTGATCGCGGTGCCCACCGGCGTCAAGGTCTTCAACTGGCTCACGACCATGTGGCGCGGCTCGATGAGCTTCGAGACGCCGATGCTGTTCGCCGTGGGCTTCATCTTCGTGTTCACCATGGGCGGGTTCACCGGCCTCATCCTCGCGATCATGCCGATCGACATCCAGCTGCAGGACACCTATTACGTCGTGGCGCATTTCCATTACGTATTGGTCGCCGGGTCGCTGTTTTCGCTCTTCGCGGGATTCTACTTCTGGGTGCCCAAGTGGACCGGCAGGATGTACGACGAGAAGCTCGGGAAATGGCACTTCTGGCTGTCGATGATCTTCTTCAACGTGACCTTCTTCCCCATGCACTTCCTGGGCCTGGCCGGCATGCCGCGCAGGATACCGGACTACGCGCTGCAGTTCGCCGGGTTCAACGAGATCGCCTCGATCGGCGCGTTCGGCTTCGGGCTGTCCCAGATCCTGTTCCTGTGGATCGCCCTGAAAGTAACCGTGCTCGGGCAAGGCGAGAAGGCGGGGCAACGACCCTGGGAGGGCGCCGACACGCTCGAGTGGACGCATCTGCCGAGTCCCGCTCCCTATCACAGCTTCGACGAGCAACCGGTGCTGGGATGACGCCCGAACGCGAGCAGCGGCGGAGCAACCGCATGACCGCTCTGGTGCTCGGCTCGATCGCGCTCGTCTTTTTTGTAGCGATCATGCTCAAGTACGCCATGCTCAAATGACGCAGCAGACCGAGAATCGCGGGAAGGCCAACCGGAAGCTGATGAAAAAACTGCTGGTAGTCGCGGCCGTGATGTTCGGCTTCGGCTTCGCGCTGGTTCCTTTCTACGAGAAGATCTGCGAGGTGACGGGTATCCGGAACGTGTTTCAGCCGGACGCCGAGGCGGCGCAAAACACTCAAGTGGACACCACGCGCAACGTCTCGGTCGAATTCGACGCCAACACGCAGCGCCTGCCCTGGACCTTCAAACCGCTCCAGGCCAGCGTGTCGGTACACCCGGGCGAGGTAACGCAGGTGCAGTACGAGGTCAGGAACACGCTCGAGCGGCCCGTGACAGGGCAAGCCGTTCCGAGCTACAGCCCGCAACAGGCGGCACCCTATTTCAGAAAGATGGAATGCTTCTGCTTCCGGCAGCAGACGCTCGCTCCGGGCGAAGCGCGCACGATGCCGGTGGTTTTCGTGATCGATCCGAAACTGCCGCCCGAGCTCAATGCGGTCACGCTGTCCTACACCTTCTTCGAAGTGAACGGGGCGCGCGGGAGCGGGGGATGACGGCAATGGCGAGCGAGCAAACGCCGAAGTCCGCGTCCCCGCTGCAGGTCGCCAAGGCGGTGCTCTGGTCGTTTCTCGGCATCAGGGCGCGCGCGGCGCATGAGTCGGACGTGACGCGGCTGAAACCGGCGCAGGTGATCATCGCCGGCCTCATAGGAGCCGCGATTTTCGTATTGAGCCTCGTCCTGCTGGTGAGGTTCATCGTCAGCAGCGCCGCGTAAAGGAGAGGAGAGCAAGATGAGCGATCGCGCTCAGCACTACTACGTTCCGCAGCCGTCCCACTGGATGATCTTCGGATCGGCCGCCCTGCTTTGCATGGCGGCAGGCGCCGCGGGCTGGCTGAACGGCTGGGAGCCGGGGCGCTACATCGTGTTCGCCGGGCTCGCCATCCTCGCCTTCATGATGGCGCGCTGGTTCGGCGACGTCGTGCGCGAGTCCGAGGGCGGCAAGTACGGGCGCTGGGAAGACGTTTCGTTCCGCTGGGGCATGAGCTGGTTCATTTTCTCGGAGGTCATGTTCTTCGCCGCTTTTTTCGGGGCGCTCTACTACACGCGGCTGCTCGCGGTGCCCGACCTGGGAAGCATCGACAACAAGCTGCTCTGGCCGGATTTCGCCGCGCAATGGCCGACAGCCGGGCCGGTTTTCAAGGATCCGTTCACGCCGATGGCGGCTTGGGGCATCCCAGCGCTCAATACGCTGCTGCTCCTCTCGTCGGGTGTTACGGTCACGATCGCCCACTGGGCGCTGAAGGAGGGAAAGCGCGCGCAGCTCGCGCTCTTCATGCTCTTCACGGTGGCGCTGGGCGTCACCTTCCTTTGCTTCCAAGCCTATGAATACGGCCATGCCTATTCCGATCTCAACCTGAAGCTCTCGACCGGGGTCTACGGCTCGACGTTCTTCATGCTCACGGGCTTCCACGGATTCCACGTGACCCTCGGCACGCTCATGCTGACCGTGATTCTCGCTCGTTGTCTCGCCGGCCACTTCAAGCCCGAAAACCATTTCGCATTCGAAGCGGTCGCGTGGTACTGGCACTTCGTCGATGTCGTGTGGCTGGGTCTGTTCATTTTCGTGTACTGGCTTTAAGGAACCGGGCGCCGCAGTCGAGGTGCGGCCGCCTCAGTTGATTTTGCCCGGTATGAGGCCGAAGTAGTAGCCGGCCATGAGCAACAGGAACAGCGCCAGCGACAATCCGACGCGCAGCGCGAGCGCCTTCACGGTGCGCTTGGACTGGCCGCCGTCGGTCACCAGAAAAAACAGCGCCGAGCCCAGGCTCGCCAGAATCGCGACGAACAACAGGATGACGACGATTTTCACGGCGCGGCGACGGGAACGTTCTGCGCCGAGTGTACTCCTAGTGAAATCATGACGGGAATCCGCATCGGCGGGCGGGCATTTCGCCCGCGAGGCGCACCGGGAATCGCGGCGGCGGCCTTCATTGTGCTTGCGATTTCGCTGGGCAACTGGCAGGCGCGGCGCGCCGAAGAAAAACTCGAGCTCGGCCGCCGCCTCGACGAAGGGGCCAAGGGCCCGGTGCTTTCGGTGTCTTCGGCGCGGCTCGATGCCTCTGCCCTCGAGCACCGGCGCGTCAGCGCGCGCGGCCGTTTCGTCGCGCGCGCCGTGCTCCTCCTCGACAACAAGGTGCTGCACGGTGCCGCCGGCTATCACGTGCTGACGCCGCTGAGGCTCGAAGGCAGCGAGGACCTCCACGTCCTCGTCAACCGCGGCTGGATCGCGGCCGGCGAGCGCTCCAGGCTGCCTGCGGTCCCGACTCCGGAGACCGTGCAAACGATCGAGGGCATCGCGGTGGCGCCGAGCCGGCGCTTCGTCGAGCTCGCTCCCGAAGCGGCCTCGGGTCCTTTGCGCCAGAACCTGGTGCCGGAGCGGGAGGAGAAGCGGCTCGGGCTCGGGCTTCAGCCGTTCGTGATCGAGCAGACGAGCGACGCTAGTGACGGCCTCGCGCGCGAATGGGAGCGTCCCGATACCGGCGTCGATCGGCATCGCGGCTACGCGCTGCAGTGGTATTCGCTTGCGGCCCTTGCCGCAGTCCTCTATGTCGCCCTCAGCTTCAGGCGAGCCGATTCCGGGCGCAACTGAGGACCGGCGTCGCGGCAGGCGCATCGCGCTTGTCATCCTTGCGCTTTGCGCCGCACCCACGGTCGCGGCCTGGTTCGCCTACGTCCTATGGCAGCCGCAGCCGCGGTTGAATCACGGCGAGCTGATCGAAGCCCGTGCCATCTCCGACCCCGAACTGCGGCGCCTGGACGGCAGCCCGTTCCGGCTCTCGCAATTGCGCGGGAGATGGGTACTGCTGCAGATCGATTCCGGCGCCTGCGCCGAAGCCTGCGGAAAAAAACTCCTCTACATGCGCCAGGTGCGCCTCGCGCAAGGCAAGGACGCGGAGCGAATCGAGCGAATGTGGGTCCTCGCCGATGCCGCGCCGCCCGACGCGGCGCTGTTGCTCGACCACGAAGGCCTGCGCGTCGCGCGCGCGCCCGGCGGACGGTTCCTCGCGGAATTCCCTGCGGCGCGGAGCCCGTCCGATCACATCTACGTCCTCGATCCGCTGGGCAACCTGATGCTGCGATTCCCGAGCGATCCCGACGCACAACGGATGGTGAAGGACCTCGCGCGGCTGCTCAAGGCATCGCACGTCGGCTAGAGTCGCAGGGCGAGCGTGATAAGATTTCCCCTCATGCAGCTCGCTTCGACCGCCACCCACTTCCGCCTGCGCCAGTTCCTGAGTCTCACTAAGCCGCGCGTGGTGTCCTTGATCGTGTTCTGCGCGGTCATCGGCATGTTCCTCGCCGTCCCGGGCATGGTGCCGCCGAAGCTTCTGCTTGCCGCGACCATCGGCATCTGGCTCGTGGCAGGGGCGGCTGCTGCGGTGAACTGCCTGGTCGAGCAGAGGATCGACGCAGTCATGACGCGCACTCGGGCGAGGCCCTTGCCGCGCGGAGAGCTCACGTCGCTTCAGACGCTTGCGTTCGCTGGCGCAGTCGGCGGCACCGGGCTGTTGATGCTGTACACCCTCGTCAATCCGCTCACCATGTGGCTCACCTTCGGCACGTTCATCGGCTACGCCGTGGTCTACACCGTCCTGTTGAAGCCCATGACCCCGCAGAACATCGTGATCGGCGGAGCCTCCGGGGCGATGCCGCCGGTGCTCGGATGGGCCGCCGTCACCGGCGACGTCGCCCCGGAGGCGCTGCTCCTGTTCCTAATCATTTTCGCGTGGACCCCGCCGCATTTCTGGGCGCTCGCGCTCTATCGCACTGCAGATTTCGCCAAGGCCGGACTCCCGATGCTGCCGGTGACGCACGGGCACCGCTTCACCCGGCTCTATGTATTGCTCTACACCTTGGTCTTGTTCGCCTCGGCGCTGCTGCCTTTCGCCTACGGGATGAGCGGGTGGCTCTATCTCGCCGCAGCGCTGGTTCTGAACGGAATATTCCTGGGTTACGCAGCGCGCCTTTATGTGAGCTACAGCGATGCGCTCGCACGGCGCACTTTCCGCTATTCGATCGCGTACCTCGCGGCGCTCTTCGCCGCCCTGCTCGTCGATCATCATTTTTTCGCGTGAGCGCTGACCTGCGGACATGGGCCGGGGTCGTCCTCGCCGCATTCGCGCTTGCCGGCTGCGGCGGGTCGCGCCCATCGTTCAAGAACACGGATGTCACGGGAGCCGATTACGGCAAAGATTTCGCGCTCACCGACCACACCGGCAAGGCGCGCACTCTTGCCGATTTCCGCGGAAAGGCGGTGGTGATGTTCTTCGGCTACACCCGCTGCCCGGACGTGTGTCCGACGACGCTTGCCGAGCTCAAGGCGGTTAAAGATCAGCTCGGCGAGGACGGGAAGCGGCTGCAGGTGCTCTTCGTCACGGTCGACCCGGAGCGCGACACGCAAGGACTTCTCGCGAACTACGTGCCCGCGTTCGACCCCAGTTTTCTCGGGCTCTACGGCGATTCCGCTGCGACCGCCAGGGTCGCAAAAGACTTCAGGGTGTTCTATCAGAAGTCGCCGGGAAAGACACCGGACAGCTATACGGTGGATCACACTGCGGGCAGCTACGTGTTCGATCCGCAGGGGCGGCTGCGCCTGTTCGTGCGCCACGGCAACGCAGCCAACCTCGCAGCCGATGTCCGCATCCTGTTGAACGCTTCCGGCTGAAAATAGAGCCGCCGGTCCGGTCCGGGCCGAGTCGAGCGTGAAGTTGTATCCTTAAACGCTCAATCGGAGTCAAGGGGCGCAGGCAGCCATGAAAATCCTCGTCGTCGACGATTCCCCCACGATCCGAGCCGCGCTCAAGGCCCTGCTCGAGCGCATGGGCCACGCGGTGGTCGAAGCGAATGACGGCAAGGAGGCTTTGCACATATACCGGCAGGACCGGCCGGGCCTCGTGCTCATCGACGTCGTGATGCCGGTCATGGACGGATACGAATCTGCGCGGCACATGCGCGAGACCAGCGCCGACGAGTGGGTGCCGATCATTTTCCTGAGCTCGAAGGAAGCCGATCAGGACCTGGACCGCGCCATCGAGGCGGGCGGCGACGACTACCTCGTAAAGCCGGTGAGCTTCGTCGTGCTGAACGCAAAAATCCGGGCGCTGCAGCGAATCGAATCCATGCGCAGCAAGCAGCTCGAGATGTCGCGCGACCTCGCGACTGCCAACCGCGAGCTCGAGAAACTGTCACGGCAGGACGGGCTGACTGGGATCGCCAACCGCCGCTACTTCGACAGCTACCTGCTCACCGAAGTGCGGCGCGCCACCCGCGAAAAGGCTCCGGTTTCGCTGATTCTCTCCGATGTCGATCACTTCAAGGCCTTCAACGACTGCTACGGCCACCAGGCGGGCGATGACTGCCTGCGGCGGGTGGCGGCGGCGCTCAGCTCAGCGGGGCGGCGTCCGGCCGACCTGGCGGCCCGCTACGGCGGTGAGGAGTTCGCGATAGTCCTGCCAGGGACCGTCCTCGAGGGCGCCGTCGACGTGGCTCAGGCGGTGTCTCGCGTGATCGGCAGCCTGGCGATCCCGCATGCGCGCTCGGCCGTCGACAAGAATGTCACCCTCAGCCAGGGAATCGTCTCGCTCATCCCCGAAAAAGAGACAGCCTCCGAAGACCTGATCCAGCACGCCGACCAAGCGCTATATCAAGCCAAGCAGCAGGGCCGAAACCGCTACGTCGTTTTCGGGGGAAAATAAAAAGCCGCGGGTTCACGCGGCTTCAAATAAAAAGCCGCGGGCTCGCCGCGGCTTCGTGGGGACCGCCCGGCAGCGTACTTATGCCGCGGCCATAACGTCCTTCATTTTCGCAAGCGCTTTGGCCTCGATCTGGCGGATGCGCTCCGCGGAGACCTTGAACTCGGCGGCAAGCTCGTGCAGCGTTGCCGAGTCCTTTTCCCGCAACCAGCGCGCTTCGATGATGCGGCGGCTGCGCGCGTCGAGGCTCGCCAATGCGGTCTCCAGCCCGCGCGCCCGCAGAGATTCATCCTGCTTCGTCTCGACGATCTCCGAGGGCTCCGGCGAGCGGTCGGCGAGGTAGGCGATCGGCGCATAGGGCTCGTCCTCGTCGCTCGCCGGCTCCAGTGAAATCTCCTGGCCCGCTAGCCGCATCTCCATTTCGGCAACCTCCTCGGGCTTGACGCGAAGCTGCCTGGACATGGACCCGATCTCGGTTTGCGTCAACGGGGCGAGCGTCGGTTTCATGCTGCGAAGGTTGAAGAAGAGCTTTCGCTGCGCCTTGGTGGTGGCGACCTTCACCATGCGCCAGTTGCGCAGTACGAACTCGTGGATCTCGGCGCGTATCCAGTGGACCGCGAACGATACCAGCCGGACTCCGCGTTCCGGGTCGAAGCGCTTGACCGCTTTCATCAGACCGATGTTGCCTTCCTGGATCAGATCTCCTTGCGGCAGTCCGTAACCCATGTAGCCGCGGGCGATGGCGACCACCAGGCGGAGGTGCGATAGCACCAGCTGGCGCGCTGCTTCGACGTCGTTCTCGGACCTGAATTTGCGCGCGAGATCGCGCTCTTCCTCGAACGAGAGGAGCGGAAAACGATTCACCGCCTGGATGTAGCTTTCCAGGCTTCCTACGGGTACGGGCAGCGACATTGTGCGGGTCATCTGTTATTTCCTCCTGCGTTGTTGCCTTAGCGGCGATTTTAGCACTCTCGGTTTTAGAGTGCTAAAGGCGGGACCCGGTTCCCGGGAAGAACCCTCTAGAGGCAGCCTAGTCCCGGTCTGCTTCGAGTAAGTGTCTGCTCACTGATAGATAAGCACCCAGCCAACCCAAGGCGACGGCCGCAAGAAGCGCCGAGATCATCTCGTTTGGGCTCGGGAATCTCAGGCTGACGTTCGAGCCGTACAAATACCCGAGATCCGCCAGATCGCGATTCAGAACCGTGAGGCCGGAAAGGACGATCACCAGGGCGGCGATCCCTCCGAACAGGCCGAGCAGCGACCCGAGATAGAAATAGGGCCGGCGGATGTAGGCGTGCGTTGCGCCGATCAGACGGCAAAGCTCGATTTCGTCGCGCTGAGTGAGGATCTGCAGGCGGATGGTGTTGAAGGTCACCGCCACGAGAGCAAGGCCGAGCAACGCCGAGAGCAGGACCACCGCGGTCCGACCCAGGCGCAACAGGGCATCGAGGCGTTTCACCCACGCCGAATCCGCCTGAACGTAGGCGACCTTCGGCAGCGACTTGAACTCGAGTTCCAGCCGGTCCGCGAGCGCAGGATCGCTTCCAGAAAGCGTCACGACGAAGGCATCCGGCAGCGGATTTTGCGGCAGGCTCGCGATCACCTCCTGCATCCCTGCGACGCGGTTGAGCTCCGCCAGCGCCGCGTCCCGCGACACGAAACGCACGGCGCTCACGCCACTGGCGCCTTTCAGCCGCGCTTCGACGGCGGCGATCTCGGGCTTCGCGGCGTCTCTCGCGAGGAACACCGAGAGCTGCGGGTCGACCGAGGCGTTGCGGGACAAGGACTCGAAATTGCCCAGCACGCAATAGACCCCGAACGGGAGCGCGGCCGCGACCCCGATCGCCAGCACGTTGAGCGTCGTGGCAAACGGCGACCGCGCCAGGCGCGCGAGCGTCTGCGCGAGACTCAGGCCGTGATGCTGCAGCCAGGCCCTCATTGGAGGAGTTTGCCGTGGTCGAGCGTCAAGACGCGTTTGCGGTACTTGCCGATCAGTTGCCGATCGTGGGTGGCAACCAGCACGGTGACTCCAACCTGGTTGAAAGCGCTGAACATCTCCATGATCTCGTCCGCGTAAGCGGCGTCCAGGCTGGCGGTGGGTTCATCGGCGAGGAGGATCGCGGGCCGGTTTACCACCGCGCGCGCGACGCACAGGCGCTGCTGCTCGCCGCCCGAGAGCGCCACGGGATTGGCCTTTTCGCGCTGAAGGAGGCCGACCTTGTCGAGCGCGGCGCGGGCACGCCGCGCCGCTTCGCGGTAAGGCTGCCCGGTCACGATCAGCGGCAGCATGACGTTGTCGAATACGCTCCTGTCGAAGAGCAGCTTCTGCCCCTGAAACACGAGGCCCAGATTGCGCCGCAGGTAAGGGATCGCCGCCGGGCGCAAGGCCGAGAGGTTCTGGCCGTTGACGAGCACCGCGCCGCCGTTGGCGCGCTCGATCGCGGCGATCAGCTTTAGGAGCGTCGTCTTGCCGGCACCGGAGTGGCCGGTGAGGAACAACATCTCGCCCGGCTCGACCGCGAAGCTGACCAGCCTGAGCGCCTCGAATCCCCCCGGATAGCGCTTGCTGACCTGGCGGAGCGAGATGATCGCCACGCCGCCGGTCAATCGAGAAGCGCCGAAACGAATGCGTCGGCTGCGAACGGGCGCAGATCGTCGATCCCTTCGCCGACGCCCACGAATCTGAGCGGCAGCGGACGCTGCGATCGCGCCAGCGCAATGGCGCACACCGCGCCGCCCTTGGCGGTTCCGTCGAGCTTGGTGAGAATCAGTCCCGTGAGGCCGAGCGCGTCGTCGAAAGCCTCGACCTGTTTGCGGGCGTTCTGGCCCGTGTTGGCGTCGAGCACGAGCCATACCTCGTGAGGCGCGCCCGGTTCCGCCTTGGCGATGACTCGTTTGATCCTGCTGATCTCCGCCATGAGGCGCGCCTGCGTGGGCAGCCGCCCGGCCGTGTCGGCGAGGACCACGTCGATTCCGCGCGAGCGCGCCGCTGCAATGGCATCGAACACGACCGCTCCCGGATCGCCGCCCGACTGGGCGACGACCGCGACGGCATTTTTCTCGCCCCAAGCGGCGAGCTGCTCGCGCGCCGCGGCGCGAAAGGTGTCCCCTGCGGCGAGCAGCACCGAGCGACCTTGGTCCTGGAAGTACCTTGCGAGCTTGCCGATCGAGGTCGTCTTTCCCGAGCCGTTGACTCCCGCGAGCATCACGATGCACGGCTTCTTGCCGGACAAATCGAGCGTCTGCTCGAGCGGCGCGAGCAGCTCGAGGAGAAGGGCCCGCAACGCCGTTTTCAGCTGCCCCGCAGTCGCGCCCCGGCTCGTGCGCTCGCGCAGGGCCGCGAGCAGGAACCGCGTTGCCTCGGCCCCGGCATCGCTCGCGAGCAACGCGGTTTCGATCTCCTCGAACAGCGCCGGATCGACGCTTCGGTCGGTGAAGAGTCCCGAGAGCCGCGAGCGAGTCTTTCCGAGGCCGCTTCTGAGCCGCGTGGCCCAGGAGACCTCTTCGCGGGCGATCTTGGAAGACAGTTCGAGCATGGGCGAGAAAAAGAATCGGAAAAGGAACCGCTATAGAATAGCAGTTGGATTTTAGCATCCGTCGCAATGGTTCCCGCACGCGCCGCCTTTCTGGCCCTCACGCTCGTTTCAGGCGCGCAGGCGAGCCCGCACGAATTCACCCTGGCGAACGGCCTGCGCCTCATCGTGAAGGAGGACCACCGCGCGCCCACCGTGGTTCATCAGGTATGGTATCGAGCGGGCAGCATGGACGAGTCGCCCGGCACGACCGGTGTCGCGCACGTGCTCGAGCACATGATGTTCAAGGGGACCCGGCGCTTCGGTTTGGGCGAGTTCTCGCGGCTCGTTGCGGAGGCGGGCGGGCGCGACAACGCGTTCACCTCGACGGATTTCACCGTCTACCACGAGCAGGTGCACCGCGACCGCCTGCCCCTCGTGATGCAGCTCGAGGCCGACCGCATGGCGAACCTCGTGATCCGCCCGGAGGAGTTCGCGCGGGAGATCAAGGTGGTGATGGAGGAGCGCCGGCGCAGTTACGAAGACCGTCCGCGATCGCTTCTCATCGAAAGTCTCCTCTCCACAGCCTTCGCCGCGCATCCCTACAAGTGGCCGACGATCGGCTGGATGGAGGACCTCGAGAACATGAGCTGGCGGGACGCCCGGGACTGGTACAAGCATTGGTATGCGCCCAACAATGCCATCGTCGTCGTGGTCGGCGACGTCGATCCGCAGAAGGTGCTCGCATGGGCACGGCGTTCTTACGGCGCCCTCGCGCGAAAGGCGACACCCGCACGCAAAACGCTCGCCGAGCCGGCCCAGCGGGGCGCGAAGCGCGTTACGGTGAAGGCGCCGGCGGAGCTCCCGTACGTGCGCCTGGGATACAAGGCGCCGGTGCTGCGCGATACGGCGAAGGACTGGGAGCCGTTCGCCATTTCGCTTGTCGCGGAGCTGCTCGGCGGCAGCGACGCGGCGCGCCTTCACCAGGTCCTGGTGCGCGAGCGGCGCGTTGCCACTTCCATCAGTGCCGACTACGAAATGGTGTCGCGCGGCCCCGGGATGGTGTTCGTGGAAGCTGCGGCCGCGCAAGGTCGCAGTGGGGCCGAGCTCGAGACCGGGGTGCGCGAAGTCATCGCCGGTGTCGCCGCCTCAGGCGTCAGTGCCGAGGAGTTGAACCGGGCAAGGGTCCAGCTGCTCGCCCAGCTCGTCTACAAACGCGACTCGTTTTTCGCGCAGGCGCTCGAGCTCGGGGAACTGGAGGCCAGCGGACTGTCCTTCCGCGACGCCGATCGCATCGCCGGGCGGCTCAAGGAAATCACCGTGGATCAGATCCGGGCCGCGGCGGCGCGCTACCTCGTCGACGACGGATTGACGGTGGCCGTGCTCGACCCGCAGCCCTTGAATCCGCGCCCGGCGAGCGCCGTCGTTCCGCGGGTGAAACCCTGACTATGCGCAGCCGGGCGCTGTGGATATTGATGACTCTCTCGGCCGCCGCGCCGGCCGAGGCGGGAGTGAAGATCGATCACTGGACCGCGGAATCGGGAGCGCGGGTCAACTTCGTCGAAAGCCATGCCCTGCCGATCGTGGACGTAGCGGTCGAGTTCGCGGCGGGCAGCGCCTACGATTCGCGCGAGCAGGCGGGTCTCGGGCGGCTCACGCTCGCCATGCTCAAGGCGGGCTCGTCTCGTTATTCGGAGACCGAGGCAAGCCGCCGCATCGCTGACGCGGGCGCGCAACTGCAGGAGAATTTCGACCTGGATCGCGCGGGCTTCGCGCTGAGGAGCCTCTCCTCCGAGGCCGAGCGGAAGGCGGCCACGCAAACTCTCGCCGACATGCTGCAGGCGCCGCTGTTCCCGGTCGAGGCCTTCGAGCGCGAGAAGGCGAGCGCCATCGCGAACGCGCGTGAAGCCGAGACGCAGCCCGACCGCGTCGCCGAGCGGCGCCTGTATGCGCTCATGTATCCGGCGCATCCCTACGGATTCAGCGAGACCCCGGACACGCTCGCCTCGATCAGGCGCGAGGACGTCGAGCGCCACTATCGCAGCTGCTACGGCGCCGCCCGCGCGGTGGTCACGATCGTCGGCGATCTGGACCGCAACGCAGCCAGGGCGCTCGCCGAGGAGCTGACCTCGCGTCTTTCGAAGGGGACCGATCCGGCGCTCGCTCCGGTCGCGGCGCTGCCGGCGGGTGCGACGCTGCGGGTGGCGCACCCGTCCACCCAGAGCCACGTGCTGCTCGGCGCCGCGGCGCTCGCCCGAGCCGACCCGGACTACTTTCCGCTCTTCGTCGGCAACTACTCGCTGGGAGGCGGCGGGTTCATGTCGCGGCTCCTGAGGGAGATACGCGAGAAGCGCGGCTACGCGTACAGCGTCTACAGTTATTTCCGGCCCTACGAGCGCGAAGGGCCGTTCCTCGTGGGACTGGAGACGCGGCGCGACCAGGCGCGCGAAGCGCTCGAGCTGGCGCGCGCGGTCGTCGGCGAGTTCGTGAAGCACGGACCCACCGAAGCGGAGCTGAAAGCGGCGAAAAAGAGCCTCGTCGGCGGCTTTCCGCTGCGCATCGACACCAACCACAAGATCCTCGAGCAGATCGCCGCGATCGGTTTCTACCGTCTGCCTCTCGCCTGGCTCGACGAGTTTCCGGCGCGCGTCGAAGGGGTGACCCTCGCGCAGGTCAGGAGCGCCTTTGCGCGGCGCATCGATCCCGAAAAGCTCTCGATCGTCGTCGTCGGTGCGCCGGACTAGACCCAACACCGTCCGGATCATCGGCGGTCTGTGGCGCAGCCGCCTCATCGAATTCCCCGATGCGGCGGACTTGAGACCGACCCCGGACCGCGTGCGCGAAACACTGTTCAACTGGCTCGGACGGGACCTGACCGGCATGGCCTGCCTCGACCTCTTTGCCGGCAGCGGCGCTCTCGGCTTCGAGGCGCTTTCGCGCGGGGCGGCGTCAGTGGTCATGGTCGAGAAACACCCCGCGGCGCTGCGCGCGCTTCGCGAGAACGCGCAAAAACTCGGCGCGGCGAACCTGACTGTCGTCCGCGGCGATGCGTTAGAATTCGCCGGCGGCGCGCGCTCCCGCTTCGACGTCGTGTTCGTCGATCCGCCGTACCGTCTGGGCGTGCAGATCGCCGCGCTCGGCCTGTTGCGCAGGCTTCTCGCCGAAGGGGGCCGGGTGTACCTGGAAAGCGACGCCGCCTTCGAAGCGCCCCAGGGCTGGGCCGTTTTCAGACGCGCGCGCGCGGGAAACGTGCATTTTCATCTTCTGGCGAGGGAGTCCGATGATCAAAGCGGTGTATCCGGGAACGTTTGATCCGATCACGCGAGGCCACGAGGACCTGGTGCGGCGCGCCGCGGCGCTCGTCGGCGAAGTCGTGGTAGGCATCGCCGCCAGCCAGACGAAGCGTCCGTTCTTCACTCTGGAGGAACGCGTGAACCTCGCGCGCGAGGTTCTCAAGCCCTACCGGAACGTGAAGGTCGAGGGCTTCCGCGGACTGCTCATGGATTTCGTGCGCGGACAGAAGGCCCAGGTGGTTCTGCGCGGCCTGCGGGCGGTATCGGACTTCGAGTACGAATTCCAGATGGCGGGAATGAACCGCAATCTCTATCCGGATGTCGAGACGATATTCCTGACGCCGGAGGAGCAATACCAGTTCATCTCGGCGTCCATCGTGCGCGAGATCGCCGTTCTCGGAGGCGATGTCAGCAAGTTCGTGCAGCCGCGCGTCGCGCGCGCTCTCGCCGCAAAGGTCGGCAAGGGGCGGAAGTAAGCCGCATCACTTCTTCTGGCAGGTCGTGCAGAAGAAGCTGGAACGCTGGCCCGTCCGCGACACCCGGATCGCGGCCCCGCAGATCCTGCACGGAAGCGCGGCGCGGTCGTAGACGTAGTATTGCTGCTGAAAATACCCCGGGGAGCCGTCGGAGCGCACGAAGTCGCGCAGGCTCGATCCGCCGGCGGCTATCGCGGCCAGAAGAACGTCCCTCACCGCGGTGACCAGCCCCTCGCAGCGTGCGCGCGAGAGGCGCCCCGAGCGCGCGCGCGGATGAATGCCCGCCCTGAACAGGCTTTCGTTCGCGTAGATGTTTCCGACCCCCACCATGACGTTCGCGTTCATCAACAGCTGCTTGATGCCGACATCGCGGCCGCGCGTGGCGCGATAGAGGAACTCGGGCGAGAAATGCTCGCCGAGCGGCTCGACGCCGAGCCGCGCGAGCAGGGGATGACGCAACGCATCGCCGTCCTTCCACAGCACCACGCCGAAGCGTCGCGGATCGCGCAGGCGCAATACGATGCCGCCGAAAACGAGGTCCACATGATCGTGCTCGCGCGGGAGGGTTCCGGGCTCGGTCACGCGCAGGCTCCCCGACATGCCCAGGTGCACGATGAGCGAGCCGGTGTCGCATTCGAACAGCAGGTATTTTCCCCGCCGCTCCAGGCGTTTCACCCGCTGGCCGACGAGGGTGCGGGCAAGCTTGCGGGGAACACGTTGGCGCAGGTTGGGATTGCGCACGGTGACACCCGTGATCGTCTTGCCGAGCACGAAAGGCTCGACGCCGCGGCGGGTGATCTCGACTTCGGGCAGCTCTGGCACGGGCAACTCAATGTCCTTGTCGGCCTTTCGAAATATACCTAAACTAGCCCTTCAAGACAGCAAGTGCCTCCATGCTTGGTCCACACAGCCAGTTGCACATACGAGCCGCGGCTTTGCGGCTGCTTGCCGCGATGGCGTTCGTCGTGTTCGCGGGATGCGCCGCAACTCCGCCGCAGCAGGCCGCTGCGGGTGAGGAAGCGCAGGACGAATCCGACGCGGACGCGCCCGCCGGCGAAGCGCAGGCGCTCGCACCCGAGGCCGTAGACCGCACGGCCCTTCCCAATCAGGAGCTGACCGAGAACCTGCTCTACGAGTTTCTGCTCGCCGAGATCGCAGGCCAGCGCGGGAACACCGCGCTCTCTGCGCAGGCATACGTCGATCTTGCGAAGCGCACGCGCGATCCGCGCATCGCGCGGCGCGCCACCGAAGTCGCCCTCTACGCCCGCATGAACAACGCCGCGATCGAGTCCGCAACGGTGTGGCACGAGACCGAGCCCGGCGCGACGCGCCCTCTGCAGGCGCTCGCCGGATTGCTGGTCGCCGCGGGCCGCTACGACGAGGCGCTGCCCAATCTCAGGAAGTTGCTGGCCGGCTCCGCCAACGACCCCGCCAACGGATTCACGCAGTTGACCCGAACGCTTGCCAATGCCCAGGACAAGCAGGCCGCCCTGAAGCTCGTGCAGAGCCTCGCCGCAGACTATCCCAAGCTCGCCGAGTCGCATCTTGCGGTCGCGCGGGCGGCGGTCAACGCGGGTGACGAACGCCTTGCACTCGGTGAAGCGCGCAAGGCCGGGCAGCTGCGGCCGGACTGGGAGGCGCCTGCCCTGCTCGAAGCGCAGCTGTTGCAGAAGATCTCGGCGGATCAGGCCGCGTCGTTCCTCGCCGCCTATCTGAAAAAATATCCTGCCGCTCGGGAGACGCGCCTCGCCTATGCGCGCCTGCTGGTGGCGCAGAAGCGCTTCGGCGAAGCGCGCGCCGAATTCCAGAAGCTCATGGCCGGCGCTCCCGACAGCACCGACGTGGCTTTCGCCGTGGCGCTGCTTTCCCTGCAGCTCAAGGATTACGACGCTGCGGAGAAATATCTCAGGAGCCTGATCGAGAGTCCCTACCGCGACAAGGACGGGGTCCGCTTGTACCTCGGCCAGGTCGCCGAAGAGCGGAAGAATCTTCCGGAGGCGCTGCGCTGGTACGGCGAGGTCGGCGAGGGCGAGCAATATGTGCAGGCGCAGATCCGCTACGCGCAAGTGCTCGCCAAGCAAGGCAAGCTCGACGAGGCGCGGGGGCGGCTGCAGGAAGCGGCCGCGAAGAACAGCCAGCAGCGGGTGCAGCTGATCCTCGCCGAAGCGCAGCTCCTGCGCGACGCCAACCAGCCGAAGACCGCCTTCGATCTGGTCGGGCAGGCGCTCGATCGCGTTCCGAACAATCCCGAGCTGCTCTACGACTACGCCATGCTCGCGGAGAAGATCGAGCGAGTGGATGTCCTCGAGGCTTCCCTGCGCAAGCTGATCGAGATACGGCCGGAGCACGCGCACGCTTACAACGCGCTCGGTTATTCGCTTGCCGACCGCAATCAGCGCCTGCCCGAGGCGCGCGAGCTCATCGAAAAGGCGCTGCAGCTCGCGCCCGAAGATTCGTTCATCATCGACAGCATGGGATGGGTGCTGTACCGGATGGGCAACCTGAAGGACTCCCTCGGCTACCTGCGCCGCGCGTTCGCCGGGCGGCCCGACCCGGAAATCGCCGCTCACTTGGGCGAGGTGCTGTGGGCCATGGGCGATCGCGCCGAGGCGGAGCGCGTCTGGGGCGATGCCACCCGGGAAAGCCCGGACAACGAAACCCTCGCCAACACCATCAAGCGCCTCAAGCGTTAATTTCTTCGTGGTCCGCCTTGCGCTCGGCTTCGCAGCGGCCGCAGTTCTCGGCGCCTGCGCGTCCCTGCCCGGGGCCGGACCCCCTCTCCCGGGCGGCTTCGAGCTGTCCGGCCGCGTTGCGGTTCGCCACGGTAAGGAGGCCGCGTCCGGCAAGATCTTCTGGCGTCATTCGGACGACTCCGACGAGCTGCTTATCACCTCGCCCATCGGCCAGGGGATCGCGAGGATCAGCCGCGAGCGCGACCAGTTCCGGCTGGTCACCGGCGACAACCGGGAGTACCGCGCCGCCGACGCGGAAAGCCTGACCGAGCAGGCGCTCGGCTGGCGGCTTCCGCTCGCCGGGCTCGCGGACTGGGTGCAGGCGCGGGCGAGCCCAGGCCGACCGGCGGAAATGGGCGGCGGCGCGGACCAAGGCATGGAACTCAGGCAGGACGGCTGGCGCATCGCCTACGAGGAGTTCCAGGGTGGAAGGCCTCACCGGATGCGCTTGACGCGCGAAGATCTCGAAATTCGCCTCATCGTGGATCGATGGACAAATTGAATCCGTGGGAGCGCCGCTATCCGGCTCCTGGCAAGCTCAATCTCTTCCTTCACGTCGTCGGGCGGCGTCCCGACGGCTATCACCTGTTGCAAACCGCTTTCCGCCTGATCGAATGCTGTGACTGGCTGCGTTTCTCGCCGCGCGCCGACGCGGAGGTAAGGCGCGCGCGGGCCCTGCCCGGCATTGCCGAGGGCGAAGACCTCGCCGTGCGCGCGGCGCGGCTGCTGCAGGCCGAGGGCGGCTCGAACCGGGGCGTCGACATCGAGATCGAGAAGAACATTCCGATAGGCGGGGGGCTGGGCGGGGGCAGCTCCGATTGCGCAACCACGCTCGCGGTCCTGAACCGCCTTTGGGGGCTCGCTCTGCCGAAGGAGAGGCTCGCGGCGATGGCGCTCACGCTCGGCGCGGACGTTCCGTTCTTTCTTTTCGGCGGGAACGCCTTCGCCGAGGGCATCGGCGAGCGGCTCGCTCCGCTCGAATTGCCGCAAGCGTGGTACGTGGTGCTCGTTCCGCCGATTGCCGTGGCTACGCAAGCGATTTTCGCCGCGCCTGAATTGACACGAAATTCGAAAACCATCAAAATATCAAGCTTTTCTGCCGGTTTCGGAAGGAACGACCTCGAATCGGTCGTGTGTCGGCGCCATGCGGAGGTGGCGGCGCATCTCGAATGGCTCAGGCAGTTCGGAGATGCGCGCATGAGCGGCTCAGGCGCCTGCGTATTCGTCGAATTCGCAACCGAGCGCGAAGCGCGCTCGGTTCTATCCAGGATGCCCGCGGAGATGCGCGGCTTCGCCGTGCGCGGGCTGGATCGGCATCCGCTCGCGGCGTTGCTGGAACAAGTTTAGCGCTTGGGGAGTCGCCAAGCTGGTTAAGGCAGCGGATTTTGATTCCGCCATGCGAGGGTTCGAATCCTTCCTCCCCAGCCATCAGATTTCGAGACGAGGGCCCAGGGATTAGGGACTGGCGAAACAGCGAGCCGCGGGTGCGGCTGATTTTTTGTGAGCAAGGCTTGGGCCGAGTCCCCGGCCCCTGGACTAGAGCGCATGGCCTACGAAAGCCTGATGGTTTTCACCGGGAACGCCAACCCGCTGCTCGCGCACGCGGTGGTGAGAAGGTTGAACATCCCGCTCGGCCACGCCACGGTGGGCAAGTTCTCCGACGGCGAGATCATGGTCGAGCTTTTGGAGAACGTGCGCGGCAAGGACTGCTTCGTGCTGCAGTCGACCTGCGCGCCGGCGAACGACAGCTTGATGGAGGTGCTCCTGATCGTGGATGCGCTGAAGCGCGCATCGGCCGCCCGCGTGACGGCGGCGATTCCGTATTTCGGTTACGCGCGCCAGGACCGGCGCCCGCGCTCGGCGCGCGTGGCGATCAGCGCGAAGGTGTCGGCGAACATGCTGCAGGCGGCGGGGGTCGACCGCGTGCTGACGATGGATCTGCACGCCGACCAGATACAGGGATTTTTCGACGTTCCCGTCGACAACATCTACGCGACGCCGGTGCTGCTCGGCGATGTATGGAAGCACCAGTACGAGAATTTGCTGGTGGTGTCGCCCGACGTGGGCGGCGTGGTGCGCGCGCGCGCGATGGCGAAGCGCCTGGAGTCGGACCTCGCGATCATCGACAAGCGCCGGCCGCAGCCGAACGTGTCGGAAGTGATGAACGTGATCGGAGACGTGAAAGGGCGCAATTGCGTCATCATGGACGACATGGTCGACACCGCCAACACGCTGGTCAAGGCCGCGCAGGCGCTGAAGCAGGAGGGCGCGATCCGCGTGGTCGCGTATTGCACGCACCCGGTGCTCTCGGGCGGGGCGGTGGAGCGCATCGCCGAGTCGGAGATCGACGAGCTCGTCGTGACCGACTCGATCCCGCTGTCCAAGGCGGGCCAGGCTTGCAAGAAGATCCGCGTGCTGTCGGTCGCGGGGCTGCTCGCGGAGACGATCCTGCGGATCAGCAACGAGGATTCGGTGAGCTCGCTGTTCATCGAATAGATTTTTCAACGGCGGCGCCTGGTCGCGGGCGCCGCCTCAATCGAGGAGAGGCAACATGGCATTCGAAGTCGTCGCGCAATCGCGCAAAGGGCAAGGGAGGGGTGCGAGCCGCCGCCTGCGCCACAGCGGGAAGGTGCCCGGGATTCTCTACGGGGGCAAGAAACCCGCGCTCAACATCGAGCTCGATCACAACCCGCTGTACCACCAACTGCGCAACGAGAAGTTCCACGCTTCCGTCCTGACGCTCGCCCTGGACGGCGCGAAGGAGCAGGTTCTTCTGCGGGCGGTCAACATGCATCCGTTCAAGATGGAAGTGCAGCACGTCGACTTCCAGAGAGTCTCTGCGGACGAGAAGATCCACATCAAGGTGCCGCTGCACTTCGTCAACGCGGAGAAGTCGCCCGCGATCAAGGAGCAGGGCGGCCTCATCACCCACGTCCTGAGCGAGATCGACGTCCGCTGCCTGCCTGCGGACCTGCCCGAGTTCATCGAGGTGGACCTTTCCGCCCTCGCGATCGGGCACTCGATCCACGTGCGCTCGCTCCCGCTGCCCAAGGGCGTGGAGCTTTCCCTGGGAGGCAACGAGAATCCGACCGTCGCTTCGGCGCAGATCCCGAAGGCTGCGATCGCCGAAGAAGAGGAGGCCGCCGCCGCTGCCGCGGCCGCCGGGGTCGAGGGAGCCCTCGCGCCCGCCGCGGAAGCCGTTCCTGCCGCAGCCGACGTGCCGACCCTCAAGCAGAAGGCGCCCGAAGCCGCTGCGCCCGCTGCGGAGGAGAAGGGCGGTAAAGGCGGCAAAGGCGAGAAGGCCGACAAGGGCGACAGAGGCGACAGAGGCGACAAGAAGTAGCGCCTGTTGCCATTACGCGAAAGGGCGCGGCGACCCCCGCGCCCTTTTTCATCCATGCATTCTCTAAAACTGATCGCCGGCCTGGGGAACCCCGGGAGGAAGCACGAGAGGGACCGCCACAATGTCGGCTTCTGGTTCGCCTCGCGCCTCGCGGCCGCGCGGCGCATCGAGCTGAAAGCGGTGGCGAAGTATCACGGGCTGCTCGGCAAACTCGCGCTGGCCTCCGGCGACTTGTGGCTGCTGTTGCCGCAGACTTACATGAACGTCTCGGGCAAGTCGGTCGGCGCGCTCGCGCGCTTCTACAAGATCCAGCCGCAGGAAATCCTGGTCGTGCACGACGAGCTCGATTTCCCGCCGGGAGTCGCAAAGCTCAAGCTCGGCGGCGGGGTCGCCGGCCACAACGGCCTCAAGGACATCGCGGCGCAGCTCGGCACGCACGGGTTCTGGCGCCTGCGGATCGGCATCGGCCACCCGGGGAACAAGGACCTCGTCGCCGGCTACGTGTTGACGCCGCCGCCCGCGGGCGAGCGCGAGCTGATCGAAGCGGCGCTCGATCGCTGCATGGAGGCCTCGGGCCTCTTGCTCGATGGAGACATGGAAGCGGCGATGCTCAAGCTGCATACGAAATCCTGATGTCCTTGAAGTGCGGCATTGTCGGGCTGCCTAACGTAGGTAAATCGACGCTGTTCAACGCGCTCACCAAGGCGGGGATCGCGGCGGAGAACTATCCGTTCTGCACCATCGACCCCAACATCGGCATCGTCGAGGTGCCCGACCCGCGCCTCGCAAAGCTCGCCGCCATCGCCAAGCCGCAGAAGGTCATCGCCGCGGCGGTCGAGTTCGTCGATATCGCGGGACTCGTTGCCGGAGCCTCGAAGGGCGAAGGCCTGGGCAACCAGTTCCTCGCCAATATCCGCGAGTGCGACGCCATCGCACACGTGGTGCGCTGCTTCGAGGACCCGAACGTCGTGCACGTCGCCGGCAAGGTCGACCCGGTTTCCGACATCGAGACCATCCACACCGAGCTCGCGCTCGCCGATCTGGCGACGGTTGAAAAGGCCTACGCGCGCTACGGAAAAGCGGCGAAGGCGGGCGGCGACAAGGAAGCGCGGCGCATCGTCGCCGTGCTCGACAAGGTGCGCCCGGCGCTCGACGAAGCGCGCCCGGCGCGCAGCGTGCCGCTCTCGAAGGAAGAGCAGGCGGTGCTCAAGCCGCTGTTTCTGCTGACCTCGAAACCCGAGATGTTCATCGCCAACCTCGCCGAGCACGGCTTTAAAAACAACCCGCTGCTTGCCCACGTCGAGGAATATGCCAAGCGCCACGATTCGCCCGTGGTGCCGATCTGCGCGGCGCTCGAGGCCCAGATCGCCGACCTCTCCGACGAGGACAAGCAGGTGTTTCTCGCCGACATGGGAATGAAGGAACCCGGATTGAACCGCCTTATTCGCACCGGCTACGCGCTGCTGGGACTACAGACATTCTTCACCGCCGGACCGAAGGAAGCGCACGCCTGGACCTTTCCGGTCGGCGCAACCGCCGCGCAGGCCGCGGGAGTGATCCACACCGACTTCGAGCGTGGCTTCATCCGCGCCGAAGTCATTGCCTACCCTGACTACATCGCCTGCAAAGGCGAGCAGGGAGCGAAAGAAGCCGGAAAGATGAGGCTGGAAGGAAAGGAATATGTCGTGCGCGATGGCGACGTGATCTACTTCCGGTTCAATGTCTGACGGGAACGTCGGCTACCATAGAGAGGGGATGCTGAATGAACATCAAACAGTTTTCTAGGCTGATTCTGTCGTCTGCGGCGGCGCTCCTCGCCGGTTGCGCCTCTTCGCCGCAAGGCCAAGCGACGGAAGGCCTCGCACGCATCCAACATATCGTTGTCATCTACGCGGAGAACCGCAGCTTCGATCACCTCTACGGGCTGTTTCCCGGTGCGGACGGCATCGCAAGCGCAACGCCTGAGCAGAAAACTCAGCTCGACCACGACGGCAAACCACTGCCGCATCTCCCTCCGGTATACGAAGGCGGGAAGCCGAACCCCCAGT
>VBCH01000303.1 GCA_005884455.1 Betaproteobacteria bacterium | reverse complement strand
ATGGGTTTAACGGGTCCCGAACCGGTGATGCTGCGCCGCACCGCCCTTTGGCGAGGCAGGTGCGCGGAGCCTGAGTTTTCCAAGAAAATCCGCGTGCTAGCTTTCATTTCGATCTTCGCTGCTGGCGCGGCGCACGCCGACTCCGCGGGAGACGCGTGGGCCGAGATCGCCAGGTGCGCCGGCATCGCGGACTCGTCCGCACGCTTGAAGTGCTTCGATGCCGCTGCGCCGCGCGCCAACGGTGCGCCCGCCGCGCAGCCGGCCACGGGGGCGCCCGACCGGGACGGGTTCGGATTTTCCCCGCTCCCGGCCGCGACGAGGGTGGAGGATTTCGGAAAACCCCCGGTACCGCCCGAGATCACCCAGATCACGGCGACGGTGATCGAGCTGGCGAGGACCGCGCGCGGCCGATCCATCTTCGTTCTCGACAACGGCCAGGTATGGAGGCAGCTGGACGGCGATGACGCGGACGTCCAGGACCCGCAACCGGGGAAAACGATGAAAGTCGCGATTGAGATGGGTCTCAGTCTCCTCGGCAACTACAACCTGACCATCGAGGGCCGCAACGTATTGATCAGGGTTGGCCGGGTGAAGTAGATCGGCGATCGGCGGCCGGCATGCAGCACCCCTCCAGCGACGCGCGCGCGCACGGCATCGAAGCCCTGCGCAAAGGCGACGCCCGCAAGGCGCGCGAGTCCTTCGAGCGGGTCGTCGCGGCCGGGCAGGCGGATGCCTCCGCCTACCTCGGCCTCGCCTACGCCTGCGCCGGACTCAAGGACCACCCGGCGGCACGCGCCGCGGTCGATCGCGCGCTCGCGCTCGAGCCGCGCAATCTGCGCGCGCTCATCATGAAGGCCGATTACTTAGCCGCCCTGGGTGATGCCCGCGCCGCGTCTTCGTTCTACCGTGCCGTCGTGAGCACCGCTCCGCCCCCCGACCAGCTGCCGCCCGATCTGCGCAGCGAGCTCGCGAGGGCAGAGGCGATGTGCGCGCGCTACGCCGCGCAATTCGCAGCTTTTCTGCGGCAGCGCCTGGCCGCCCGCGGGCTTGTCGGGGGGCGCTCCGCCGGGCGCTTCCGGGATTCGCTCGACATCCTGACGGGCAGCAAGAAAATCTACTTCCAGGAGCCCCGCCAATACTTCTTCCCGGGGCTCCCGCAGATCCAGTTCTACGAAAGGGGCGACTTTCCGTGGCTCGACAAGGTCGAGGCCGCGACGGCGGATGTCCGCGCGGAGCTGATCGAGATCCTGAAGCAGGAGTCGGCGTTCAAGCCCTATGTCGAGGGCAATCCGAACCTGCCCCAGACGAATCCCCAGGGCATGCTGAACAACCCGGAGTGGAGCGCGTTCTATCTGTCGAAGAACGGCGCGATCGTGCCGGAGAACGCAGCGCGCTGCCCGAAGACGCTGAGCGCTCTCGCCGATGTCCCCCTGGCGCGCGTGCCGGGGCGCTCGCCTTCGATACTGTTTTCCCTGCTGCGCCCCGGCGCGCGGATTCCGCCGCACACGGGCGAGGTGAACACGCGCCTGATCTGCCATCTGCCGCTGATCGTGCCGGACAACTGCAGCTTTCGCGTGGGCAACGACACGCGAGCGCCGGTCGAAGGCAATGCCTGGGTGTTCGACGACACCATCGAGCACGAGGCCTGGAACGGCAGCGACCGGACGCGCGTGATCCTCTTGTTCGAAATCTGGCGCCCAGAGCTCACCGCCGCAGAGCGCGCCCAGGTGAGCGCGATGTTCGAGGCGATCGACGCTTACGGCGGGGAGCCGGCGCAGGGAATCTAGAAGCTCAGGACCGGTTCTTGCCGGCCTCGAACTCCGCGATGCAGTCCGCCGTCCACCGCCTGAACAGGGTCTCGAACCAGAAGCGGTTCGAGACGTCGCTCGTCGCGTTGATGCGGCTGACCTCGCGCGCGATGCCACGGTGCACCACGCGCGCGAGGAGCGTGCCGGTGACCGCGTCGCGCGCCTCGAGCAGGAGCGTCGCCTGGCCTGCGTCCCGCGTGAAGGTCTTCACGGTCCACGGAGAATACCGCTCCGGCGCGTTGACGTAGAGGTCGGCGATGCTCGCAGTAAGGCGCAGCACGCCCGGTTCGGGCGCAGCGGCGATTTCGTAGCCTCGCGCCTTGTAGGTCTCGGCCATGGTGCTCTCCAGGGTGGAGGCCACGTCCGCGGCGATGCGCTGGACGTCATCCGGCCCGACCCGGCGCGACGCATTGCGCGAGTAGTTCAGGTTCTTCTGCCAGTCGCTGCGGACTTCGGCCCGGACCGGGTCGATCAGGACCTTGCGATAGGCGGCGATATCCGCGTTCGGACGCAGGTAGAGCTCGTCGAGATCCCGGGATCGCACCGCGGCGAGTCCCTCGGCCGCGGCCTGGCTCGGGGTCTGGGGCTCGGCCGCGCAGGCCGCCCCTCCGATCACCGCAACGCAAACAATGAAAAGCGTCTGAAGATTCATGGCCACCCCCTTCCGGTCTTCTGCAAGGTCCCGGCTGCGCATCTGCTTGGACCGCCCCGGGGGATCGGCGTTCGGGTCCCGTCCCGATTCCCCGGGATAGATACAGCATAGCGTACAATCGAGCCGCCTATCCGGGGGGACAGTAAAAGAACGCATGAGCACAACCGCCGCCACCGAATCGCAGATTCGCGTGCTCATCGATGCCGTCGATCGCGCCGACCGGGAGGGCAATCGCCGCGAAGCCGAGCGCGTGCTCGCGCAGGCGCGGGCCGCGGCGCCGGACGACCCGCGCGTGCTCAATGTCGCCGGCATGCGCGCGCTGCTCGGCGGTGATGCCGGAGCGGCGCGGCCGCTGCTTGAGCGCGCCGCGGCGCTCGACCCGGGAAGCCCGATGCCCTGGCTCAACTTGGCGCTCGCGCATCGCGAGCTGAAAGACGAGGGCGCAGAGCGCGATGCGCTAGAGCGGGCGCTCACTGCCGATCCGCGCTTCTTCCCCGCGCTACTGCACAAGGCGCGGCTCTTCGAGCGGCAAGGAAAGCTCAAGCAGGCCGCGTACATGTACCACGCGTTCCTCTGCTGCGTTCCGCCCGGCGTGCAGCATCCTGCGGCGGTGAAGTCGGCGATGGAGCACGCGAATGAGGTCCTGCGGGACAACGATGCCGCCCTCGAGACATTCCTGCGCCCGCGCCTGAGCGAGGCGCGAGCGCGCCATGCAGGCGCGCGGCTCGAGCGCTTCGACGCGTGCTTCGACGCGCTCATCGGCAAGCGCAGGGTGTTCGCGCCGCAGCCGACCTTCATGCTGTTCCCGCGGCTGCCGGCGATCGAGTTCCTCGACCGCGGGGACTTTCGCTGGCTCGACCCCTTCGAGGCGGCAGCGGACGAGATCCGCGCCGAGGCGCGCGCCGCGCTCGCGCAGGCCGCGGACGATTTCGTGCCCTATATCTCCAAGCCCGCGGGATCCCCGCTCGACCAGTGGCAGGAGCTGAACAACTCGAAGCGCTGGAGCACTTTTTTCCTGCTCAAGAACGGCGAGCGCATCGAGGAGCACCTCGCGCGCTGCCCGAGGACGGCCGCCCTTCTCGCGGCCGCGCCACTGTGCGAAATTCGCGGGCATGCGCCCACCGCTTTCTTCTCCGTCCTCGCGCCGAAGACGCGTATCCCGCCTCACACCGGCGTGACGAACACCCGCCTCATCGTGCACATGGCGCTGGCGGTGCCCCCTTCCTGCGGCTTTCGCGTGGGCGCGGAGACCCGGGAGTGGCGAGAGGGCCGGACCTGGGTGTTCGACGACACCTTCGAGCACGAGGCATGGAACGGGAGCGACGAACCGCGCATCGTCCTCATCTTCGACGTCTGGAATTCCTTTCTCACGGCGCCGGAGCGTGATCTCGTCGCCGTGGTGACGCAGGGTGTGCAGGAATACAGCGAAGGGGAATCGCCCTTCAGGCAAGGCGGCTGACGATGCGGACCTCCGGCTGCATTTTCCTGAAGCGCTGCATTCTTGCAGCGGCGGCGATCGGGCTCGCGCTGGCGGGCAGCGCCGGTGCCGAGACCGCTAAATGCAAGCTCGGGCGGATCGCCGAGTGGCCGCTTCGAGCGGAATACTACCGGCCTGTCGTCGCCGGCGAGATCAACGGCCAGAAGGTCGGGATCCTCATCGATACTGGAGCAGAAGTGAGTCTCATCCTGCGTTCCGCTGCAAGGAGGTTGGGATTGACCCGGGGCGGGGCCGGCCGCGTCTTCGGCGTTGGCGGCGAGGAACACGCCGAAGTCACTCATGTCGATGAATTCAGAATCGGAGAAGCCGTCCGGAAGAACTGGCGCGTGCTGGTCGCCGGCGAGGGCGAGTCCGGCGACATCGCCGTCTTCCTCGGGGACCCCTTCTTCGAGCAGTTCGACGTCGAATTCGACCTGGCGCACAAGGCGGTGAGGCTTTACCAGACCAAGGATTGCGACGGCGTATCGCTCGCGTATTGGGCGAAGACCGAACCCGCCGGCGAGGTGCCCCTTGAGGCAGGTCGGGGAATCCGGTTCACGGTCTCGATCAACGGCAAACCGGTTCGGGCGGAGCTCGATTCCGGAGCCAGCGCTTCGCTGTTGTCGAAGCCGGACGCCGCGCGGCTCGGTGTCACGCCGGAGTCCCACGGCGTCGTCCCCACAGCCTGTATCACCGACAGCGGCGATAGCAAGCGAAAATTGGAATCCTGGGTCGGGCAGTTCGAAAGCTTCGCGATCGGCAACGAGAGGATCAGGAATCCGAGGATTCGTTTCGCCGATCTGTGGAGCCGCACGATTTACACCGAGACCGGAAGCCGCCTGCCGACCCGCTTCGCCGGCCTGCCGGACATGCTGCTCGGCGCCGACTTCCTGCGCTCCCACCGGGTGCTGGTCTCCCGCAGCCAGCGCAAGATGTACTTCACCTATGCCGGCGGCACCGTGTTTCCAAGCAAACCGTCGAAGGGCTGCAACGCCCCGTCACCCAACGATCCAAGTCCTGACCCGCCCCCGGCGCCACGCGGGCAGTAGCCCTGATCCAGGTCAATCTGCGGTCGCGCCGGTCTTGCGTATCACCTTGCCCCAGCGCTCGACTTCCGAGCGCATCAGGTTCGCGAGGCCCGCGGGCGCGGTGCCGGTCGGCTGGAAATACATCCGCAGCATCTTCTCGCGCACGTCCTCGCTGCGGAGGATCGCAACGAGCTCGCGGCTCAGGCGCTCGATGATCGCCCGCGGCGTTTTTGCCGGCGCGACGATCCCGTTCCATGCGGTCGAGACGACCTCCGGATAGCCCGCTTCCGCGAGCGTGGGATAATCGGGCAGCACGATGCTGCGCACGCCGGTCGTCACGGCGAGCGCCTTGAGTCGGCCCGACTGCACCAGCGGCATCGCAGTCGCCGGCACGACGAAACCCGCTGCGATCTGGCCGCCCAATATAGCGGTGTTGACTTGCGGGCTGCCCGGGTAGGGCACGTGCACGAGTTCGATTCCCGCCGCCTCCTTGAAGAGCTCCATGGTGAGGTGCGAGGTGCTGCCGTTGCCGACCGAGCCGTAGTTGAGCTTGCCCGGCTGGGATTTGGCGAGCGCGACGAATTGCTTCACCGAATCGACCTTGAGCGCGGGATCGACGACCAGCAGGTTGGGGCTCGCCCCGACGAGGCTCACGGGCGCGAGGTCCTTGAAGGGGTCGTATTCCATTTTCCTGTAGAGCACGGTGTTGACAGCGAGCGGGCCCGGGATCGAAATGCCGATGGTGTAGCCGTCCGGCGCTGCCCGGGCGACGAGCGCGGTGCCGAGGTTGCCGCCCGCTCCGGGGCGGTTCTCGACGACCACCGGCTGCCCGAGCGCCGGCGCGAGCTTCTCCGAGAGCACGCGCGCGATCAGGTCGGGCGAGCTGCCGGCGGGAAAGGGCACGATCAGGTGGATCGCGCGCGACGGCCAGTTCTTCGCCCCGGTCGCGGGCTGCGCCGCGGCGCCCGCCGCGAAAGCGAAGGCGACGGCAAGTAGGAGGATTCTCATCGGGAGGTTTGGGGTTTTTCCCCTCCTCTCTTGAGGAGGGGTGGCGCGAAGCGCCGGGGTGGTCTAGCGGTGCTTGTTCAGGAAAATAGTCAGCGCGCGCAGGAAAGCCGCCGGCTGCTCGAGGTTGGACAGGTGCGAGGCCGAGGGGATGACCACCAGCTCCGATCCGGGCAGCGCGGCGTGGATCTCGCGCGCCATCGCGACCGGCGTGCCCGCGTCCTGCTCGCCGACGATCACGAGCGACGGGCACTTCACTTCCTTCAGCCGCTCGGTGAGGTTGATCCGGGGAATCGCGTGGCAGCAGCCGACGTAACCCGGTACGGGCGTCGCGCGGATCATCGCGCTCACGCGCGCGGCTACGTCGGGGCGGGTCTTGCGGAACGGCTCGGTGAACCAGCGCTGGAGCGTGGTCTCGACCAGCGCCTCCATGCCCTTGTCCTGCGCGGTCT
>VBCH01000207.1 GCA_005884455.1 Betaproteobacteria bacterium | reverse complement strand
AATCCCCGAGCTGTTTTGCACCGCCAAAGGAGGACTACGTAATGAAAAACATCGTTCTTGCGTCTTGGGCCGTCTTCTCGATATCCATCCTCGCCGCCGCCGACATCGCTCTCGCGGACGACAGCTTCATCCTCGCCACCGGGCGCAGGGACCCGCGGATCTATGCGATCGACTTCCGCGCCGCGCTGAAGCGGCACAACGACAACACGCCGAACGCCATCGTGAGCCGGTCCAAGGTGCACCCGGATCGCCTCGACGGCACGCCGGTCGGCGACCCCGCGAACATCGTGCTGAGCGAGGATCGCCGCACGGCGTACGTGATCAACCATCACGGACCCGTGAACAACGCCGAGTTCCTCCAGCACGGCGGGCGCGGAAGCGTCTCGGTCATGAACGTGAGGCAGATGCTCGATCCGGGATCCGACAATACCGATCGCGCAGTCGAGCGCAATTACGATAGCGGCTACTTCGGGGCGGTCGGCCTCGTGGTCCTTCCCGAGCTGCTCCTCGTGAGCCACTCGGAAAACTGGCTGACCGAGGACGGCTCGAATCGCATCAGCCTCATCGACCGGAGCACCGGAGGCCGCCGCGGGCAGATCGAGATGGCGCTCGGGCATCCGGGGCACGCCTGCCCGAGCTTCCCCGTTCCCTTCGTTTCCCCGACTCCGCCCCCTGTCGTTCCGTTCGCGGCTCCCGACCCGCTGTTCGGCTGCTGGCCGAATCCCGAATTTCTCGCCCTGGGCCGCGGCAGCGACGGAAAGACGTACCTCTTTTCGGGCAACGCGGGCACGAACGACGTCTCCGTGATGGATCTCCACCAGGCGCTCGCGGGCGTGCCGGTCGTCGAAGTCGCGCCGCGCGTTCCCGTGCAGACCGGTCCCTTCGGCATCAAAGCGAGCCCGAACGGAAAATTCATCGCCGTCACCGCGCGGGAAAGCGGGCAGGCGGACTTCGAAGGCAACACGATCTCCATCATCGACGTCGACCGCGCGCGCGCCGGCGCACCGGGCGCGGAGGCCGCCCGCGTCCGCGTCGGGACGGACGACCCCAACGGCCAGACGCGGCCCTTCACGGTCTCCTGGACGCCCGATGGGCGCCAGATCATCGTCGCGAATTTCCGGTCGAACAACGTCTCGATCGTCGATCTGCGCCTGGCTCTCGCGCACGATCCGCGCGCGGAGGTCGCACGCATCGCGGTCATACGGCCGCCGGAGGCCGACGGCAGCGTGCTGCCGGGCCGCCCCAAGGGCACGGCCGTCACTTCCGACGGGCGCTACGCGGTCGTCTCGGGCGGACCCCGTCTCGCTCCCGACGCACCGCCGAGCGGGACGGTGTGGGTGATCGATCTGCATGCGCGCGCCGTCGTCGCGACGGTGACCGGCGTCGGCAACGATCCTTACGGCCTCACCATTCTGGAAGACCGAGAGGATTGAGAGACGCCGCTCAACCGCCTTTCACCGCCCGGTAAGCCGCCTCGACGTTGGTCGGGAAGCGCTCCTGCGTGGCCCAGCTTTCGTACTCGGGCATGCGCACTTCCTTCTTGATCTGGTCGAGCGACTTGCCCTCCTTCGCCAGCCTGCCGACGCGCTCGAGGAGCAGCGCGTAGTATTTTTCGCTGTCCTCGAAGATCTTCACCGTGCCGGGCGTCCCGTGCCCGGGAACCACGTGCAGCGGGTTCAGGCTCTTCATCGTCTTCGCGGCGGCGAGGATGTCGGGAATCGACACGATCGGCCGGAGGTTGTTGATCTGGCCGACGACGATACCGGCCGCGGAGAAGAGCACGCGCTCCTTCGGCAGCCACACGGCGGTATCCGACTCGCTGTGCACGCCCTTCAGGACCATCAGCTCGAACGTCCGCTCCCCGACGTTGAGCGTCATCTTCTGGTTGTACTCGATGTTGGGCGCGACGAAGCGGTAGCCCTCGAGCGCCGCGCGCATCTCGGGGGAGGTAGCCGCAAGCTTCTGGATGCGCTCGGGCTCGCCGCGCTCGCGCCCCCGCATCGACTCGCCCGCGCCTCCCGCGGCGATGATGGTCGCGGGAGGAGAGAAGACGAAATGGCCGGTGGTGTGGTCGGGGTGCGGCTCGGTGTCAATCAGGAAAAGGACGGGCAGCGGAGTGAGCTTCCTCACGGCCGCGAGGATCGCGCGCGAGTCCGTCGGGTTGTGCCCGCTGTCGACGAGCACAACCCCTTCCCGGGTGAGCACGATGCCGCAGTTGGAATTGAGGTTCTTGCCGACGTAGACGTAGATCCCGTCCTCGAGCTTCCTGATCTGCGGGCCCAGGTCCTGCGCGAAAGCGAAGCCGATGGCGAAGAACGGGATGAAGACCGCGAACGCGTTCTTGAGTTTCATGGCGCTCCTTCGAGGTGTTGCCTGCGTCCGGACGTGGCCGCCGGGTATACATTCTGGAGCCACGCGGTATTCCGCTTCAAGGACGCCGTTGTAAAGGGCCTTTGCATCCGGTCTCGCTCGCCCCCAAACGTGAAAAATTGGCAGTTGCGGGCTGGCTGACGGCCCCCGCCTATCCGTGGATCGGCCCGCCTTTCGAAGCTGGCCCGATCCGTGCTATACACACCTGGCCTTCACAGTAGCTAGCCCCTCAAGGGGAAGGGAAGAAAGCCATGCCAGCCACGGCCTCAGGATGGTTGAACAACCGCTGGACGATCGCCGTAGGCGGTGCGATGTTCATGATGACGCTCGGCACGATCTACTCGTGGAGCCTGTTCGCACAGCCCCTGCTCGCGTGCTTCGGATGGTCGAGCACCACGGTCACCTGGACTTTTGCGCTCGCCATTTTTTCCCTCGGCACGGGCGCCGTGGTCGGCGGGCGCTGGCAGGACAAGGTCGGGCCGCGCAAGGTCGCGCTGACCGGAGTGCTGCTCTGGAGCCTGGGGAATTTTCTCGCAGGCCTGGGAACCGCGCAGTTCGGCGCCGGCTGGCTGTACCTGACCTACGGATTGGTCGGCGGCTTCGGCGTCGGCATGGGATACGTGACTCCGGTCGCCGTGGTGACCAAGTGGTTTCCCGAGCGTCGCGGCCTGGCCGGCGGAATCGTGGTCATGGGCTTCGGTCTGGGCGCGGTCATCTACAATTTCGTCGTCAAGAGCATCCCTTCATTCGCGGCCGCCGCGCAGGCCGCTGCCGACTATTCCGCCCAGGCAGCGGCGGCACAGGCAGCTCAGAATCCGGCCGTCCTCATGCTCGCGCAGCACCACGTTTCGGCCATTCTGAACGTGTTTATGTATTCCGGCGTCGCGTTCGCCGTGCTCGCGGGAGTCAGCGCCACCTTCCTGAAAAATCCTCCGGCGGAATTGCCCCGCGGCACCGTCGCCCCATCATCCGATGCCGTCGCGCACACCACTCGTGAAATGCTGCGCACCCCGCAATTTTATCTTCTGTGGCTGATGCTGTTTCTGAACGTGACGGCCGGGATTCTCGTCATCGGCAATGCGGTGCCCATCATGCAGGAGTTGACCAGCCTGGCACCCGCGATAGTCGCGGCGACGTACGGCGGAGTCGCGTTGTTCAATGCGCTCGGCCGATTTTTCTGGGGCGCCATATCCGACCGCATCGGGTCCCTCCGCACGTTCGCGCTGATATTCGGAATTCAAGTCGTGGTGTTCGGGTTGATGGACGGAATTCACAGCCTCTTCGCCGTGGCGGCCGCCTACGCCATCGTGCTGCTGTGCTTCGGCGGCGGCTTCGGCACGATGCCGTCGATCATCGCCGAGTATTTCGGCGCCCGCCATATAGGCGCCAACTACGGCGCGATCCTCACCGCGTGGGGCGTGGCCGGTGTCGCCGGCCCGCTGTTTGCCGCGCGAGTCAAGGACGCGACCGGGTCCTATAGCGGCGCGCTGCTGCCGATCGCCTGCATGCTCCTCGGCGCCGTGCTGCTGCCCCTGATCTTAAGGAAACCCAAGCCTACGAGCCCCGTGTCGCAGGGCGGGTGAAGATCTAGGCGCGGCTCCCGCCCTTCAGGTGGCGCGCGATAAAGGCCTTGACCATCTCGCGCGCGCGGTCGGTCTGCGGCCCCGGCTTGGCGACCCATTCGTGCTCGCTGTCCGGGAACACGTGGAAATCGACCTGGCCGCCCGCCGCCTTGTAGGTCGCGGCGAATTTCTCCTGAGCCGCCGGCAGCACGTTGTCGTCGAGCGCACCCTGCATGATGAGGAGCGGCACCATCGTGACCCGCTCGCGGCGCTCGAGAATTTCCTGCGGGTTGGCCTCGTGGATCGTCTCCCACGGTACGAAGAAGGTCTTGTTGTTCTTCATCATGTTCTCGCGCTTCTTCTGCTCGGCGTTCTGGAAACGCGCGAAGGTGTTGCTGATCGGCGAACGCGTCGCGACGTACGCGACCGTCGCGTCGCTCGGCGCAGACGGCAGCGGGATCGCGTTGTAGCGCGCATCGAGCGCGCGCATGCCGAGCAGCTCGGCCACGTGGCCGCCGCTCGAGCTGCCGTACACGCCGATCCCCGAGGGATCGCCGTTCCACCCGGCGGCCTTCGACTTCAGCCAGCGCACGCCGTAGTTCGCATCCTGCACGCAGGCCGGGTACGGCGCCTCCGGCGCGAGCGTCATGTCGATCGCCACCACCAGAACGCCGCTTGCCGCGATCGCGCGGTCCATCGGCTCCTCCGCGCGCCGGTCCTTGTTGTTCCACGCGCCGCCGTGCAGATCGAGCAGCGTCGGGAACGGCCCCACGCCCTGCGGCTGGTAAATGCGGGCCATCAACATCCGCCCGGCGGCGTTGCGGCGGAACTCCACCTCGCTCACCTTGAGATCGAACTTGACCGCGGGATCGTAAGCGGCATGAGCGGGGCGGGACCCCGTGACGAACGGCACGCCGGCAGCGCTCAATGCAGTCACTTTCCTAAGAAAGTTCCGGCGCCCAAGGGAATGATTCTCCATGCTGACCTCCTTTATTCGCGTCATGTGCCGTCATCCGGGAGGAGACGCGGTCTTTGAGACTCTGCCTTTTGCGTCCATTGGCGATAGTTCTGATACTGCCTTGACCTGATAGACCGCATATTGGAGGCCGCGTAGTCGAGGGCTTCCGTCGTTTTCGCGACCCAGGTGGATGAGGCAAGGATTTCCTTGAAATCCTTCGATCCTTGCTCCTGTTTGTCCGCGGCTTTGAATGAAAAGCGTACTCTGAATCTTCCGGGACGTGCCGATACCAAAACGTAATAGGTCCTGTTTGGGAGTACGTCCGCCGTCATGAAATCGGCGTCTTCTCCCCCGACTACCATGAACAAGTGCCTGCCAGGCTCGATTTGATATGCAACCATCGTTTTCGCGTTGAGGATCCCGATTATTTCTGGTTTGGAATCTTTCCCGGCTGTTTCCGGGGCGGGTTCGCTGTTCGTGGCTTCGAATACGGGGGCCCGAGCGCTGTCGACGAGCGTTATGTAGGTGGGAGGGCGAACAAAAACGATTAGGGCTTTTCCCGGCATCGGAGTGACGGTCGGGCTCGCCTGCGCTCCGCCGCGTTCCGTGGGTCCGGCACATCCATAGAGGCATAGCCCAAACGCGGACAGAATGAAAAAAGAGCGGAGAAAATTTGTCCTAGTCATTCGAGGCCCTCGGCGAATCCACGCTACCCCAGCGGCCCCAAGAACGGTTCCCCCAAAAACGTGTCGCTGTGCCCCTCTACCGACTCCGGCCATTTGGCGTTGTCGATTTCCGGGCGCTGCGATTCCGGCCGAGGTTTGCCGTCCCAGCCGATTTGTTCCATGTAGTAATACAGCTGGAAGGCGAAGCCGTCGGGGTCGATGGCGAAGGCGCAGTAGTCGATGCCCGGGAACAGTTCGGGCGGCAGGTATTTGATGGTCACGCGGTTTTCTTTCAGGAACGCGACTGCGTCCTTGAGCTGCTTGTAGGTGCCCAGTTGCAGGCCGAATGACATCAAGGTGGTGTCGGAGCGCAGGCGCAGTTCTTCGCGCAGCGCGAGCGGATAGAGCGCCATGGTGTGGTGCTCGGTGTTCGCGCGCAGGAACACGCAGCGGTGGCCCTTGTAGCTGATTTCCTCGGTGATGGTCAGGCCGAGGTCGTCGCGGTAGAAACGCACCATCGGCTCCATGTCCTCGACGAACAATCTCACCGGCCCGATTCTCGCGATCTTGAACGGGCGCGCGAGCAGGATGCCGCCGACGTCGTAGGTCTCCGCGCCGCCCATGTCGCTCGCGCGCAGGCCCTCCTCGATGGCGATTCCGTCTTTCGCCGCCTGCATCACCTCGGCGTATTCGGACTGGTGCGGCAAATTCGGCGGCTTGGTGTAGCGCACGCCGTACATCTCGCGCGGCTTCGAATACCCGTCCCAGCCGATCTGCTCGATTCCGTAATAGAGCTCGTTGGTATGGCCGTCGGGATCCGGCGGATAGAAATGCCAGTTCGACCCCGGCAAATCGCGGCCCGCGCGGCGAATCTGCTTGCCACGCCGGGTGAACCAGTCGAATGCGTCCGACACTTCCTGCAGCGACCCGACCTGCCAGGTGATTTGATTGATGGTGCCCGAGGGCTTCAGCGAATGCGGATTGAGAACCGCGTAGGCATCCTTCGGAAAAAACACGAACGAATGGTGATCGGTGCCGTGGCGCGAGAAGTAGCCGATTGTCGTGCCGACGCCCGCGCGCTTGTCCTCGGGCAGCCGCGGCCCGAAGTCGAGCGGATCGGAAACGCGAAAACCGAGCAGCCGGCAGTAGAAATCCTTGCTCTTCTCCGGATTGGCGACGTTGACGCCGAAATGACCCAGGCGCCGGATGCGGAAAGGCCTCCACATGCGCACGCCGCCCACCTGGAACTCTGCCGCCGCTGCGGCCGAAGTGAGGCGTTCGGGCTTGTTCATAAGGGCTCCTTGCTTGCTGCCTTCGCCGCAATTGTACGCCCGGCCTTGACAGGGAACGGGCGGCCGCGCATCATTTTTCCCACGGGCCACTCCCTGGGAGGGAAAAGGCTCAGAACAAAACAAGGGAGGGACCATGAAAGCACGTCATCCGTTTGTCTTTACCATTGCCGCGCTCGCGCTGGTTGCGTTCGAATCCGGCGCCCGGGCGGAACCCACCAAGACCGTCGCTGTCGACTGCTCCGCCGGTCAGACGATCGCCAAGGCGCTCACGCTCGGCGACGAGCGCAAGCCCTTGCTCGTCCAGATCAGCGGCACCTGCAGCGAGCACCTGCTGATCGACCGCAACGACGTGACGCTCGCGGCGGGCATCCCGAGCGCCACCGTCAGCGGCCCCGACCCTGCGATCGACGTCATCAAGGTCAACGCCAGCCGGGTGACGATAGACGGCATCACCGTGACCGGGGGCCGCAACGGCATCACCGGGAACAGCGCGCCGGGGCTCATCGTGCGCAACGCCACCGTGCAGGGCACGGGGCGCAACGGCATCACCTACGCGCACGGCGCGAGCGGCGTGGTGGACGGCTGCACGGTCGTCAACAACGCGCGCGACGGGGTAGCAGTCGACAGCGCGAGCGCCACCGTGATCAACTCGGAGGTCAGCCACAGCGGCCGGATGGGGATAGGCGTCTTCAACGGCGGCAGCGCCCGAATCGGTATCGACAACTTCAATGTCGGGGCAGGCAACGTGATCAGCGCCAACACGGTAAACGGAGTTCACATCGTCTTCGGCTCGACCGCCCTGATCGCGATGAATCAGATCACCGGCAACGGTACCGGCAATCCCACGGGGAGCGGGATCAACTTGACTTCCGCGAGCGCCGATATCGTGGGCGGGAACATGGTATCCGGCAACGCCGGCACGGGGATCAACCTGCGCAGCAGCTCGGCGGTGATCGGGGATCAGAATTTCGGCCTCACCACGGTCAACACCGTCACCGGCAACGGCAACCCGGCGTCGCAGGGCGGCATCTCCGGCTTCCTCGGTTCCTCGATGTCCATCCGCGACGCGGTCATCAGCGGAAACGCGGTCGCCGGTCTCATCCTGACGACCCGATCATCGGTGCAGATCGCGTCGACCACGATCCAGAACAATCTGGCGACCCTACCGGGCAACGGCGACGGCATACGGATCGTCCTCGGCTCCGCGCTCTTCGCCCAGGCGCCGAACGGCACGGTGACCGGAAACGCGGGATTAGGCCTGCTGTGCACGGACGCGGAGTCGAGTGTGATCAACATCCCCTTGCTCGGGATCGGGTCCAACACGGCGGGACCCGTCTCGGGCTGCACGGGGTTCTGAACGACCCAGCCTTCGGGCTCCGCCTCAGGCGGAGCCCGCTTTTCGCTCTTGAAGTACCATCCCGGTCGGAGCGGAGAATGAAATTCGGCGTCTTCGACCA
>VBCH01000300.1 GCA_005884455.1 Betaproteobacteria bacterium | reverse complement strand
CCCGGCGGCGAGGGCACGCCTTCGGTCAACCTCAAGATCGGGCAGACGCTCGACAAGGTCCGCGGCGAAATCAAGGACCCCGTCGCAGGCGGCATCGTGACTCCTTCGAGAAAGCGCGAGCGCGCGCCGTGAAGATCCGAGCATCGCGCGCAGAGGGCTCGTCGCTTCAGCGCGGCTTTGCGATGATCGCGCTCCTGGCCCTGGCGGCTTTGATCAGCGCCTTCCTGATCGCCAGCGCCCTCAGCCTCACCAGCGCCGGGGTCTCCAACGAGCGCGAGGATCGCAGCATGAGCGCGCTCAGGAAAGCGAAAGCGGCGCTGATCGCCTATGCGGCGAACGAGCAGTGGCAGCTGTACAGGGCTCTGCCCAGCGTGCCTCCAGCCGCATATTTCCAGCCCGGCGCGCTGCCTTGTCCTGATCAGGATGATGACGGCGACGCCGACTGTTTCGGCTCCAACACAGCGAGCATGATCGGCCGCCTCCCGTTCAAGACGCTCGGCATCGACGACCTGCGCGATGCGAGCGGAGAGCGTCTTTGGTACGCGCTGTCGCACGACTTTCGCAAGCTGCGGTGTTCGGTACCCCCGGCACCCCCGATAACGGGCTGCACGACGATCAACAGCGAGACTCTGGGACAATTGACGGTTACTGGAATGGCTCCCGCGACTCAGGTTGTCGCCATCGTTTTCGCACCGGGAGCGGCACTGGATCTTCGAGCAGTCGGCGGTCCTCAACAAGACCGCACCAGCATCGCCGAACACAACGACTACACCAACTATCTCGAAAACGTCAATTTGGGCGATAACATCCATTTCACGTTCACCTCAACCGGGTTGCCGACACCTACATCTAACGACCGCCTTCTCGCCATAACCCAGGCCGATCTCATAGCTGCCGTCGAACCGGTCGTGGCGGCAAATATCGCGCGGGACGTCAAGCCCCTCGTGCAGGACTATTTCACCAAGTGGGGCGCCTACCCATTTGCTATGACGGGCGGCTCGGGAACGGAGATCGTCACCTCTTGGAATTGCTCGGTCTATTCGTCGCCCCTTCAAGCCGTCTGCCACGTCAGCTACACCGACGGAGCCTCGCCCCCCGACCCCTCGCAAGCCCGCCCGGACATCAAGATTCAGATATTCCTGCAGAACGCAAACACGGCGTTCGCCGATCTCCCGTCCCCGCTAACCGCCCCCGCGTTTTTCACGATAGACAAGGACGGCGGCGGCCCTGTTTCGAACCAGGGCTTGCCCTACGGCCAATTCAGCGCCGTGGGTTCGGTCGCGCCCACGACGACTTTTGTCACCCAGACGGCCGTAGTGGCCGAGACGGGGGTGCTCGTCTACACCGGGCGACTGCAAAATGCGGCAAGCATGAGCGGCGGGGTCACCATCACGATCCCGCTCGCGACGCCCAAGTATCTGCCTATTGTCAGCGGCGATCCCGCTGTGAATCCGAAGGGCTCGTGGTTCATTTCGAACCAGTGGTACCGCCAGGCTTACTATGCGGTATCGCAGGGCTACGTCTCGGGCGGTGTCCCGGTGGGCAACCCAGCTACCTGCAGTCCGCTCCCCGCCACACCGTCCTGTTTGACCGTGAACAATCTTCCTGCCCCCAAAAACAACAAGAGCGCGATCCTAGTACTCACCGGCCGCGCGCTAGGCAGCCAGACCCGCCCGTCGGGGAACCCCGCGGACTATCTCGAAGGACAGAATTCCACGCCGGCAGACCTGATCTTCGAACACCGGGCCGGTACGGCCACCACGATCAACGACCGGGTCGTGGTCGTTTCGCCCTAAAACTCGGCACGATGATCTGGGACAAGGGTTTCTCGCTCGTCGAGCTTGCAGTCGCCTTGGCGATCATCGCTCTGCTCCTCGCCGGCGCTCTAATTCCGCTTTCCACCCAGATCGAGGTGCGCAACGTGGCCGACACGCGGCGCAGCATGGAATCGATCCAGGAAGCGATCACGGGATTCGCTCAGGCGAACGGGCGGCTTCCATGCCCTGCCGACGGCAGCCTTCCCGCCGGTGCGGCCGGCGCAGGCACTGAGCAAGTCAGCGGCAATTCATGCACCGCCGCTAACAGCGCCTCGTGCACTGCCGTAAACGGGGCAATTCCGTGCTCGGTAGTCCCCTGGGCGACGCTCGGGGTACCGGAGACCGACGCGTGGGGACGGCGGTTCACCTACCGGGTGTCGCCTGCGTTCGCGGACGCTGTGGTCCTCACAACCTGGAATACGCGGCTGAACGCTTACTCACCTCCTGCGGGAAATCTTGCTCAGACCGTCTCCAGCCCGACGAGCCCGGCAAACCAGGCGCCTACCTGCGATCTGACCGTTGCTCCTACCTCGTCTTCGTTCGCGCTCTGCACGCTCGGCGACATCGCTGTGTTCACGCGGGGCGGAGCGACTACGACAGCGGCGTCCTTGG
>VBCH01000299.1 GCA_005884455.1 Betaproteobacteria bacterium | reverse complement strand
TGGTGATGATTTCCTCGAGTGCGCTGATCACCCGAATGGTCGCTGCCGGCCGCCTGCCCTGATCGACTAGTGAGCCGCAGCGAAGCCGCGCATCGATCACTGCCCCCGCGCGCCGCGGCGCACTTCTCCGCGCAGGCTGAAGCACACCCGGCCGCTCTCGTTGTCACGCAGCTGCAGCGAGAATCCCGAAATCTCGGCGAGCCGGCTGGTCTGGTACAGGCCGATGCCGAATCCGGTCTCAGAAGGCACGGGCCCCCTCATCAGCCCACGCAGAACTTCCG
>VBCH01000206.1 GCA_005884455.1 Betaproteobacteria bacterium | reverse complement strand
CGGGCACGCCCGGGTCTGCTCCCCCGGCGCCGACCGCGCCCAACGTCAGCTTCCGGGAAGCGGCGGCGGTGATGGTCAATGCCGAAGCGGGCCTCGTCATCGTCCGCGCCACCTCGCGGCAGCATGAAAAAATCCAGGAATTTCTCGACCAGGTCCTGGCGAACGCAAAACGCCAGGTGCTGATCGAAGCGACCATCGCCGAAGTGCAGCTGAACAACCAGTATCAACAGGGGATCGATTGGTCGGTCTTAAGCACCCGCTTCCCGGTTACATTTTCCCTGAGCCAAGTTTCTCCGGGAAACGCCCCGGGTCTACCGTCTACTCCAGGATTTCCGAACCTCCTTACGTTCAATCCCAGCAGGGTAACAAGCGGGACAAACATTTCAGGTTTCCTCCAGCTGCTCGAGTCCTTCGGCAACGTTCGTGTGCTCTCCAGCCCGAAGCTCTCGGTGCTGAACAACCAGACGGCTCTCTTGCGGGTTGTGGACAACATTGTTTATTTCAATGTCCAAGTGTCTATTGCTGCGGGAAACCTCAATACAAACGCCACTACGGCCGTCAACACCACTCCGGTCACCGTGCCGGTCGGATTTGTGATGAACGTGACCCCTCAGATCAGCGACAACGACACGATCCTTCTTAACGTCAAGCCGACGACGACGCGCCTGGTGAAATTCGTACCAGATCCGAACCCGATCTTTGTGCCACTCTCTGGCGGTCAACCTGTACCGCAGAACCTGGTCCCGCAGCTGCGCATGCGGGAAATGGAATCGCTTATCAAGGTCAACAGCGGTCAGATCGCCGTGCTGGGGGGATTGATCGAGGATTCGGTCAACGACATCGAGGACACGATTCCGATCATCAACTCCATTCCGTTTATCGGCTCGCTCTTCAGTTCGCGCAACCGCAACAACACCAAGACCGAGCTCGTCGTCTTCCTGCGCCCCATCGTGGTCAAGGATGCGAGCATCGACGGCGACTTCCGCTCGTTCCGAACCATGATTCCGGGAGAAGATTTCATTTCGCAGCCCAACCCAGGCAAGGCGGGGATGCCCGAGCTACGATGAGCCTGCTCCTCGAAGCGCTCAAGAAAGCCGAGCTCGCCAAGCAGGTCGCCAAGGCGGAGGCGCCCTCTCCGGAGCCCAAGTCCGAGCCGGCCAAGCCCGTGATGACCCGGGAGAAACTGCCGGACATCACGCAGTCGCTCGAGATCCTCACCGACGACTTGCCCTCCTCGGAGGCGAAGGCCGCCGAGACAGTAGCGGCAAGACCCGAATTTTCGCTGGAGAAGGAGGAGGCGTTCGAGCCTGCGGCGCAGCCGATCCCTTCGACGAGCGAGTTCGCACGCACGGCTGAACGCGCGCAAGCCCAACAGCTTTTTCAGGTGAAGGAGATGGACTACAACCCGCGTCGGCCGTTTTATCTCACTCTGGGCGCGCTCGCCCTGGCCGGAGTGTGCTACGCCGGCTATGTATGGTGGCAAATGCGCCCGAAGTACGCGATCCCTCCGGAATTGCAAGCCCGCCCGGTCGCAACGCCTGCTCCGCCCGCCGTGGCGTCCGCGCCGGCTGCGACGCCTTCGCAGCCCGACACCGCACCCCCCCCGCCGGCGCCGCAGGCCGCCGTGCCTGCGCCGGCGCGCACCGCCGTTCCGGGAATCCCTCCGATACAGCCGGTGCGTCCGCCCCGGCCGAGATCCCAACCGACCTCGGGAACCCTTGCCTCGGGGTCTTCGGCGGTGCGGCCCGAATCCGCTTCGGATTCGACAGTATCCGCTTCGCCGCGGGTAGGCGAGGTGCTCGCGCCAATCGCGATCAATGCCCCCACGCTCGCCGTCGATCCGCTGGTCGAGCAGGCCTACCAGGCGTTCCAGAGGAACGACCTCGCCGCCGCCCGCGACGCATACCAGCGGGCGCTCGCGCGCGAGCCGGCCAACCGCGACGCGCTCCTTGGCCTCGCGGCCATCGACGTGCGCAGCGGCCAGCTCAACTCTGCCGAAGCGCTTTATCTCAGGCTGCTCGAGATCGACCCGCGAGACAGTCACGCAGTGGCGAGCCTCATCTCGCTGCGCGGCCAGCTCGACCCGGTGGCTTCGGAGAGCCGCTTGAAAAGCTTCATCGCAAGCCAGCCCGAGGCCGCGCTTCTGCACTTCTCGCTCGGCAACCAGTACGCGCAGCAGTCGCGCTGGAGCGAAGCGCAGGCGGCGTACTTCAAAGCCCACTCGGTCGATCCGGAAAATGCCGACTACGCCTTCAATCTCGCCGTCAGTCTCGATCGGCTACACCAGGGAAAGCTGGCACTCGAGTTCTACCAGCGCGCGCTTGCCCTGACCGACAGGCGCGCGGCGAGCTTCGACCCCGCCCGCGCGCGGCTGCGCGTGCAGGAGTTGAGCAAAGAGCCCTCGCGATGAATTCCCCGCGCCTCAGCGCCCAGGCGGTCTCCCCGCAGGCCAAGCGCCATATCGGGCAGATCTTGATTTCGCAGGGGATCCTCACCGAGGATCAGCTGCGGATCGCACTCCTCGAGCAGCTCAAGACGCATCAACCCGTCGGAAAGCTCCTCGTAAATCTGGGCTTCGTGTCCGAGGCGACGCTGCGCGACGCCCTGTCCGAAAAACTCGGCCTGCAGAGCGTGGACCTCACGCAGATCGTCGTCGACTCGGTGGCGCTGAAGCTCGTGCCGCGCGAATTCTCCAAGCGACACACCGTCTTCCCGGTCGCGCTCGACCGCGAGGCACGCAAGCTCATCATCGCAATCGCCGACACGAACAACATCGTCGCGCTCGACCAGGTGCGGGCGCAGCTGCGCGGGGAGTTTTCCCTGGAGATGCGGCTCGCGGGCGAGGGCGAGATCGGCCGGGCTATCGACCAGTACTACGGCCACGATTTTTCGATCGACGGCATCCTGCACGAGATCGAGACCGGCGAGATCGATTACCAGAGCCTGCAGGCGTCCGGCGACGCCTATTCGCAACCGGTCGTGCGCCTCATTTCGGCGCTCCTCGCTGACGCCGTCGAGCGGGCGGCCTCCGACATTCACTTCGAGCCGGAGCAGAGTTTCCTGCGCATTCGCTACCGCATCGACGGGGTGCTGCGCCAGATAAGGTCCCTCCACAAGACGTATTGGCCGGCGATGGCGGTGCGCATCAAGGTGATGTCGAAGATGAACATCGCCGAAACACGCGCCCCGCAGGACGGGCGCATCTCGCTGATGCTCACGGGCCGCGCGGTCGATTTCCGCGTCTCGTCGCAAGCGACCACGCACGGCGAGAACATCGTGCTGCGCATTCTCGACCGGCAGAAAGGGATCGTGCCGCTCGACGGCCTGGGGCTCGAAGCGGTTCAGCTGCAGCTTCTGAAGAAAATGATCGCGCGGCCCGAAGGCATCATCCTGGTCACCGGCCCCACCGGCAGCGGCAAGACGACCACGCTCTACTCGGTGCTCAATCACATCAACAACGACGGCCTCAACATCATGACGCTGGAGGATCCGGTCGAATATCCCATGACCCTGATCCGGCAGACCTCGATCAACGAAGCCGCCAAGATGGATTTCGGCAACGGCATCCGCTCGCTCATGCGGCAGGACCCCGATGTGATCCTGGTCGGCGAAATTCGCGACGAGGACACGGCCACCATGGCGTTCCGCGCGGCGATGACCGGACACCAGGTCTATTCGACCCTCCACACCAACTCGGCGGCGGGCGCGATTCCCCGGCTTCTCGACATCGGCATCGTCCCCGACGTCCTCGCCGGCAACATCATCGGCATCGTCGCGCAGCGCCTGGTCCGCAAATTGTGCAAGCACTGCAAGCAGGCTCATCAGGCGAGCGCAGGCGAGTGCAGCCTCGTGGGGGCGCGGCCCGATCGGCCGCCGACCCTGTACCGGGCCGTGGGCTGCGACCAATGCGAGTATCAGGGCTATCGGGGTCGCATGGCCATCATCGAGATCCTGAAGATGGACGGAGAGCTCGACGAGCTGATCGCGCACCGTGCCACCGGCCGGGAATTGCAGAGGTCAGCCTTGGCGAGGGGCTTTCGCACGCTGGCCGACGACGGCGTTCGCCGGGTTGTCGACGGCTCGACCGCGCTCGACGAGCTGATGCGCGTGGTCGACCTCACCGACCGGATGTAAGCACGGGCCCGCGCAGGGCCGACGCAATCAAACATGGCACTCTTTGCCTACAAGGCGGTAGATACCCGGGGAAAGACGATGCTCGGCCAGATCGAGGCGATCAATCTGGTCGATCTCGAGCTTCGCCTGAAGCGCATGGGGCTCGACCTGGTGCGAGGCGGGCCGACCCGTCATGGCGGGAGCCTTCTTCGCTCGGGTGAAATCAAGCGCGCGGAGCTCATCAACTTCTGCTTTCACATGGAGCAGCTCATCGCGGCCGGAGTACCGCTTGTCGAGTCGCTGATCGACCTGCGCGACAGCATCGAAAATGCCCGATTTCGCGAAGTCATGTCGGGGGTCATCGAGAGTATCCAGGGCGGCCTGCGGCTGTCGCAAGGCCTCGCCCAGTATCCGCAGATTTTCAACCCGGTCTTCACCAGCCTGATCCGCGCCGGTGAGGACACTGGAAAGCTCGCCGAGGTGCTGAAAAGCCTCGTCGAGAACCTGAAATGGGAAGACGAGCTGGCCGAGCACATGAAGAAGCTCGTTCTCTACCCGGCGTTCGTCGGTTCGATCGTGATCCTGGTGACTTTCTTCCTGATGATTTACCTCGTGCCGCAGATGGTCGCTTTCATCAAGAACATGGGGCAGCAGATCCCCCTGCAGACGCGGGTCCTGATCGAGGTCTCGGCGTTTTTCGTAGGCTACTGGTGGGCTCTCCTGGCGGTCCCCGCGATGCTGTTCGTCGGCGTCAAGCTGGCGGCCCGGGCGAACCCCTTGGTGCGTTATCAGGTCGATCGCTTCAAGCTCGCTCTCCCGGTGGCGGGCGAGATCATGCGCAAGATCATCCTGTCGCGCTTCGCCAGCATCTTCGCTCTCATGTACTCCTCGGGGATCACCATCCTCGACGCGATCCGCAGCTCGGAGGAAATCACCGGCAACATGGTGATCCAGGAGGGCCTGAGACTGGCGGGACAGCAAATCGGCGAGGGCAAGAACGTCACCGCGGCGTTCCAGGAGGTGGGGCTTTTCCCGCCGCTCGTCGTGAGAATGCTGCGAGTGGGCGAGGCGACCGGCGCGCTCGACAAGGCGCTGCTCAATGTGTCGTATTTCTACAACCGAGAAGTGCGCGAATCGATCGGCAAGATCCAGGTGATCATCGAGCCAGCGCTGACGGTGGTCCTCGGCGTCATTCTCGGCTGGGTGATGCTCTCCGTTCTCGGGCCGATTTACGACGTCATCAGCAAGATCAAGGTCTAGAGCCGTGCCGAGCAAACGTCTCTGTTACTTCACTTCCCAGAGAGTCATCACCTATCTATGGACGAAGGGTGAGCTGCACAGGGAAGGTGTTTTCGAGATGGGCGAGAAAGGCGCCGCCGAATTCTCCCGATACGTCGCCGGCGCCCGGGGAAGCCTTTTCTACGTGCTCGCCGACATGGTCGAGGAAGACTTCTTCCAGGAGAACATCCCTTACGTGCGCGGCGCGGACCGGCGTGCGCTGCTTGCGCGCAAGCTCGCCCAGCGTTACCGCGACGCGTCGCTCGCCCTCCCGCTTTCGCTCGGGTCGGAGACCCACGCGGGCCGGCGCGAGGAGCGGATTCTCTACATGTCGTTTACCAATACGCAGCTGTTCCAGCCCTGGCTCGAGGCCTTGCGCTCGAACGATGCCTGCGTGGTCGGTGTATTTTCAGTGGCGCTCGTCGCGGCTCAGACGGGGAAGCGTCTCGGTTTCAAGAGCGGGCGATACCTGATGGTGAGCCGGCAGCAGGGTGGACTGCGCCAGAGCTACATCGAAAACGGACGAATCCGCTTCTCGCGCCTCGGCCGCGTGGACTTCTCCGATCCCCGCGTGATCGCCCAAGATTGCGCCGCCGAGTCGCTGCGCATCCAGCAGTATCTCGTCAATAGCCGTATCGTGCCGCGCGAGGCGCCTGCGCTCGACGTGCTGGTGCTTGCGCCGAGCGAACACAAGGCGCTCTACGACGCAGCCTGCGTCAATTCCGCCCGGCTGCAGTTCCATGTTCACGACCTCGACAAAGTCGCCGGCAGCCTGGGCCTCAAATCGGCGCCCGCCGAGACGCTCGCCGAGGGACTGTTTCTCCACGTGCTCGCTGCGTACTCGCCCCGTGAACAGTATGCGGACGAGCGCATGCGGCGCTTCTATCATTTGTGGCGCGCGCGCGTGGCCCTGCTTGCCACCGGGGCAGCGGTGTTCGCCTTTTGCCTGCTCCTTTCGGCGGTGAGACTTCTCGATATCTATCAGGTCAACGAGCACGCTCAGAATGACCGCGTGCAGGAAGCCCGCGCGTCCGAGGAATACGCCCGACTGCAGAAGCGTTTCCCCAAGACGCCGATCTCCAGCGAAACCCTGAAGACAGTCGTCAAGAACTACCGGGCGCTCCTGCGGCAGAGCGGTTCGCCCGGCAAGATGTTCGTCGAGATCAGCGAAGCGGTAACGGCCCTGCCCCAGATTGAAATCGACAGGATCGACTGGGAGTTCGGCGTCGGAGCAAAATCGGCAGCCGGCCGCGAGGCGCCCAAAGCCCCTTCCACTCCGCCGGCAGGGCAGGCACAGGCCGCGGGCACCGAGTTTCAGACTCAAACCGCCGAGATCGCTGGCAAGCTCGTCGTGCAGCAGGCCTCCGACTTCCGCGCCGTGACGGCGCTGGTGAACCAATTTACCGACGCGCTGCGCAGGCGCCCCGGCACCGAAGTGACGCGCACGCAGCTGCCGTTCGACATCAACGCGGAAAAGAGCCTCGCCGGCGATATCGGGGCCGTGAGGAGAGACGAAGTGCCGCAGTTCTCGGTCGTGGTCGTCAAGCGGCGCGGAACATGAACGTCACGCGCGATGACCTCAAGCGCCTGCGCATGCCGCTCGCCGTGGCAATCACACTGCTCGTGCTGGGCGCGGCCAGTCTCATCGCCAGCGGGTACTATCTGGACGAGGCGAGAACGGCGCAGGACGCGACCAGGCTGACCCGCGTGGCGGCTCAGGAGCGAGTCCTGAGAGTCGCGGAGGAAGAGCGCGAAATCCGTGATGACCTCGTGTACTACGAGCAGATGCGCCAGCACGGCGTCGTCGGCGAGCAGAGCCGGCTCGACTGGATCGAATCGATCGCGAGGTTCAAGAACGATCGCAAGCTCTTCGAGATCAGGTATAACTTCGATGCTCAAAGGCCGCTCGATTATCCGGGGCTGGTCCCAACGAGCGCCGCCGATTTCGTGGTGAGCAGGTTGAAACTCGACATGCTGCTGCTCCATGAAGGGGATCTGCTGAATTTCCTGGCGGACCTGCAGGCAGGCATCAAGGCGCACGTGTCCGTGCGAAGTTGCGTCGTGAGCCGGGTTGAGCGCGGGGCGACACCGGGCGCGACGACGCTGCAACCACGCCTTCGGGCCGAGTGCCAGGTCGACTTGATCTCGGTAAGAGGGCTCAAGCCCGCTTGAGCCCGCGCATGCAACGCAAACTCACCCTCGGAAGGCAGGCGGAATTTGCGAAACGCCTTTTCGCCGCGACGTTTCTGCTCGGAGTCGCGACGGGGCAGGTCGCGGCCCAGGAGAATCTCGGGCGCCTCTTCTTTACCGAGCAGCAGCGCCAAGATCTCGACCGCCGCCGCCAGGCAAACATCCGGGAGGCCGCTGTAATCGTCGAGAGCTCCGTCACGGTCAACGGCCAGGTGTCGCGCTCCTCCGGCAGGAGCACGACCTGGATCAACGGAGTTCCACAGGAGAGCACGAGACAACCGCCCGATCCGGCCAGAGTGACCCTGCCCGGCGGCGAGGGCACGCCTTCGGTCAACCTCAAGATCGGGCAGACGCTCGACAAGGTCCGCGGCGAAATCAAGGACCCCGTCGCAGGCGGCATCGTG
>VBCH01000205.1 GCA_005884455.1 Betaproteobacteria bacterium | reverse complement strand
CAAGGTCGCGATCCACGCCGGACCGGGACGCGAATCCTATGTCGTGGTTCCGGTCGTCCCGCCGAAACGCTGAGAGGGGGCATGCGATGCCGATGAAACTCTACGGGTTCTGGCGGTCTCTCGCCACCTACCGCGTGCGCGCCGCTCTCGCGCTCAAGGGAATCGAGGTCGAGCAGATCTCGATCAACCTGCTGCAGGGAAAACAGCACGCCGAGGATTACAAGGCGATCAACCCGCAGAGCGTGGTGCCCGCGCTCGTGATCGACGGCGGTCCGCCGTTGTTCCAATCGATGGCGATCCTCGAGTATCTGGAGGAAACGCATCCCAAGCCGGCGCTGCTGCCGAAGGATCCCCGGGGCCGGGCGCGCGTGCGGGGGCTCGCGCAGATCGTCGTGAGCGACGGGCATCCCCTGGTCGTTCCGCGGATTCGCGGCTACCTCGAGCGCGAAATGGATCAGGACGAGCCGGCGCGCAACAAGTGGCTCGCGCATTGGACGCTCGAGGCGCTCAAGGCGCTCGAAGGGCATCTGGACAAGGAAAGCGAAACGGGTAGATTCTGCCACGGCGATGCGCCGACGATCGCCGACATCTGCCTGGTTTCCCAGGTTTTCGGGGCGAAGTTCTTCAATGTCGAGACCGCGGGACTGCCGACTGCCATGCGCATTTTCGGCGAATGCATGAAAATCGACGCTTTCGATCGTTCCCAGCCGGCGAAGCAGCCCGACGCCCCCAAGAACCCGGCTCACTGAATCGCGACAATCCAAAGGAGGGATCCCATGGCATTCACTCGCAGGCGTTTCATCCAGGCCGCCGGGCTCGGCGCCTCCGCGCTCGGCTTCCCGGCCATCGTTCGAGGGCAAAGCGGACCGATCCGCGTCGGCCTCATGACGGTGAAGACCGGCCCGCTCGCCTCGGGCGGCATCGACATGGAGCGCGCGCTCGTCCAGTACCTCAAGGAGCGCAACTACACGATGGGCGGCCGCAAAGTGGACCTCTTCGTCGGCGACTCGGGCGGAGTCCCGGCGCAGGCGCGCACCAAGATCCAGGAGCTGGTGGAGCGCGACAGGATCCACGTCATGATCGGGCCGCTGGATACCGCCTCCGCGCTCGCCGCCGACGACTACATCCGGCAGGCGCAGCTTTTGACGCTGTCGGTCGCCGCGGCCGAGGACATGACGCAGCGCAAGCCCAATCCCTGGTTCACCCGCGGCACCTCGACTTCGTCGCAGAGCGCCCAACCGCTCGCCGATTACTGCGCCAAGACGCTCAAGTACAAGCGCATGGCGACGATCGCCGACGACATCGCCTACGGGCACGAGATGTGCGCCGGCTTCCAGCGCGTGTTCGAGGATGCGGGCGGCAAGATCGTGCAGAAGCTGTTTTCGCCGCTCACCGTTCCCGACTACGGAACCTACATCGCCCAGCTGAAGACCAACGTGGACGGCATCTTCCTCGGCTTCGCGGGCTCGAACGGCTTCCGCTTCTTCAGGCAGTTCAACGAGTACGGCCTCCGCGGGAAGATCGCGGTCGTCGGCGGCATGACCGCATTCGACGAGGCGGTGCTGCGCAACATGGGCGACGAGGCCTTGGGCATCGTCACCTCTTGCTGGTACTCGGCGGAGATCGAGAATGCGATCAACAAGCGCTTCGTCGCGAATTTCCGCGTCGACTGGGGCTATGATCCGGGGTTCTACGCCGCGGCTACCTACGTCGAGGCCGCGGTGCTCGAGGCGACCCTGCAGGCCCTGAAAGGCGACATCGAGGACAAGCCGGCGTTCATGAAAACCGTGCGCGCCATCAAGGTCGACACTGCGCGCGGACCGGTGTCCTTCGACCGCTACGGCAACGTGGTCGGGAGCGTGTATATCCGCAAGGTCGAGCGCAAGGACGGGCGCCTCGTGAACCGCGTCATCCACACCTACCCGAACGTGAGCCAGTTCTGGACCTACAAGCCGGAGGAGTTCCTGAAAAACCCGGTGTACTCGCGCGACTGGCCGCCCGCGAAGAATCTCGAGTCGTAAGCAAGGGAGAAACGCGGGGCCGGGACAACCGGCCCCGTTTTTTGTGCAGTACTGGATCATTCAGACGCTGAACAGCCTCGCCCTCGGCGGCCTGCTGTTCCTGCTCGCGGCGGGCTTCTCGCTCATCTTCGGGCTGATGCGCATCGCGAATCTCACGCACGGCTCCTTGTACATGCTCGGGGCGTACGTCGGGATCTCCGTGCTGAAATATGTCCCCAATCTCTGGCTTGCGGCGATCATCGGCGGGCTCGTCATGGCCCTGTTCGGTGGGCTGGTCGAGCGCCTGATCCTGCGCCCGCTTGCCGGGAACGCGCTCGGCCAGGTTCTGGTGACGCTCGGCATCTCCTTCATCGTCGCCGACCTTTGCCTGATTGTCTGGGGCGGCGATCCGATCCCGGTGCCGACGCCGCCGGCGCTGCAGCAGCCCATTCTCGTCGGCGGCGTGGCGTTTCCGACCTATCGCCTGGTCGTGCTCGCCATCGCCGTAGCAACGGCGCTCGCCTTGTATCTGCTGATGGACCGGACCCGGATCGGCGCGATGATCCGCGCGGGCGTCGACGACATGCAGATGGCGCGCGCGGTCGGCATCCCGGTATCGCGGCTCTTCACGGCCGTGTTCTGCCTGGGCGCCGCGCTCGCCGGGGCAGGGGGCATCATCGGGGGGCCCATCATGTCCGCCTATCCGGGTCTCGACGCGGACATGCTGCCGCTCGCTCTCATCGTCGTGATGCTGGGCGGGGTGGGGAGCCTGCTCGGCGCCTTCGTCGGAAGCTTCCTGATCGGCGCGATCTACACCTTCGGGACAGCGCTCCTCCCCGACCTCGCCTACGTGATCCTTTTTCTGCCGATGATCGTGGTGATCGCGTTTCGTCCCACGGGCCTCTTTGGCCGCCAATCCGTATGAGCAGGGCCGGCTGGGTTGCGCTCGCCGCCGCGCTTCTCGGCTTTCCGCTCGTGGGGGGCGAGTACTACATCAATCTAGCCAGCCAGATTTTCATCGCCGCGATCTTCGCTGCCAGCCTCAACTTGCTGGTCGGCTACGGGGGGCTCCCCTCATTGGGTCACGCTTCCTGGCTGGGACTTGCCGCGTATATTTCCGCGTGGATGTCGCTCAAGCTGGGACTGGCGCACTGGGCCACGGCGCCGCTGGCGCTGCTCGCGACAACTCTGGTCGGGTGTGCTTTCGGATGGGTGTCGCTTCGCGCAACCGGGCTGGGATTTCTTATGCTGACACTCGCTCTCTCGCAGGTTCTATGGGGCACCGCATATCGCTGGGTTTCGGTCACCGACGGCGACAATGGCTTGCGGGGATTGACCCGGCCGACGCCTTTCGGCATCAGCCTGGACGACGCGGCCTCTTTCTACTACTTTGCCCTGGCGATCACCGCGGTCGCGGTCTGGCTCATGGCCGTATTCGTCGCATCGCCCTTCGGCGTCGCGCTGCGCGGAACACGCGATCAGGCGCGGCGAATGAGCGCGCTCGGGCACGACGTCTGGCTGATACGCTGGATCACTTTCGTCTACGCCGCGTTCTGGGGCGCTGTTTCGGGACTCCTGTTCGTGTACTACAACAAGTACATCCATCCCGCTTCGCTCTCGATCACGGCCTCGGCGGAGGGTCTGCTCGCGGTCATCGCCGGGGGTTCCGCCACGCTCGCCGGCCCGATCGTCGGGGCGGTGATCGTGATGATTCTGAAGAACTACGTTTCAGGCTTCATCGAGCGCTGGAACATGCTGCTAGGGTTCGTGTTCGTCTTCATCGTGATCTTCATGCCCGAGGGCGTCGTGCCCGGAGTGCGCCGCCTCTTTGGGCGCGGGATGAGAGCGTGGAGGAGCCGCCGATGACGCCGGCCTTGCAGCTTCGCGAGCTGAGGAAATCCTTCGGCGGCCTTCCCGCCATGAATGGCGTCTCGCTCGAGGTGATGCCCGGCGAACGGAGACTCATCATCGGGCCGAACGGGGCGGGAAAGACGACGCTGTTCAATCTCATCACGGGGGACTTGCGCCGCGATTCGGGCGCGATCCGCTTGTTCGGCGACGAAGTGTCGCGCCTGAAGCCTCACCAACGCGCCCATCGCGGGCTCGCCCGCACCTACCAGATCATCACGCTCTTCCCCAGGGACTCGCTCGAGCACAACCTCGTGCTGTCGCTGCTCGGGCTGTCGAGATCGCGCTGGAACGCATTCAGGCCGCTCGCGCGGTATTCCGGGCTGAACGAGGAGGCGCGGCGCGTGTTGAAGCGCGTGGGGCTGGAGCACCTTGCGCAGCGCTCGATCGGCGCCGTTTCCTACGGCGAGAAACGCCGGCTCGAAATCGCCATGGCGCTCGCGCAAAGACCCAGGGTCCTGCTGCTCGACGAGCCTTTCGCGGGGCTCTCGCGCGAGGAGCGCGCGGCGATGAAGGAATTGATCGCGGGCATCCCGCGCGAAGTGACCGTCATCATGATCGAGCACGACATGGACACCGCTCTCGATTTCGCCGAGAGGATAACCGTCCTGCACTATGGCAGCGTGATCGTCGAGGGTACGCGAGCCGAAGTGGTCGCCGACCCGAAGACGCACGAGGTCTATCTCGGTGACTGAAGCTCTTTCACTTTCAGGCATCGACGCGCTCTACGGCGAGAGTCATGTTTTGCACCAGGTATCGTTCAATCTGAACGCCGGTCGGGTACTGGCGCTGCTGGGCCGGAACGGTGCCGGCAAGACGACTTGCATGAGCACAATCATCGGCTTCCTGCCGCCGCGCGCAGGGGAGATCCGCCTGTTCGGAGAGGCGATCGGAAAGCTCTCGCCCGAAACGATTTCACGAAAGGGCGTGGGCTTCGTCCCGCAAGGCCGGCGGATCTTTCCCAGCCTGACGGTGCAGGAAAATCTGGCCGTCTCGAGGCAGAAGCGCAAAGGCGTCGCAATGCCGTGGACGCTCGAGCGGGTGATCGAGCTCTTTCCCCGCATGAAGAACAGACTGCAGCAACTAGCCGGCTCGCTCTCCGGAGGTGAGCAGCAGATGCTCGCGATCGGCCGCGCGCTCATGGGCAATCCGCGCGTGCTGCTGATGGACGAGCCCTCGGAAGGCCTCGCGCCGCTGATCGTCGCCGAAGTCGGCCGGACCCTCCTGCGCCTGAAGCAGGAAGGCCAGTCGATCGTGCTGGTCGAACAGAATATCAAGCTCGCCCTCGGCCTCGCCGACGAGGTCGTGATCCTCAACACGGGCCGCGTCGCGTTCAGCGGAAGCGCCGGCCAAGTGCGAAGCGACCAGGCTTTGATCACGCAGCATCTCGGAGTCTTCTAACCAGTCGATCTGAAGAAAAGGGAACCCTCACATGATGTTCACCTGTACGACACCTAGCTGTGCCGATCCCGCGCATGGCCACGGCTTCGCGGCGGCGCGCAAAGGCCACGCTGCAGCGGCGCGCGCGCGCAAGCGCCCGGCCTCCACCCGGCTCGTCCGCGACAAGAAGGGGCGCACGCTCCGCGTCGATATCCACTGCCACTACCTGAACCGCGACGCGGCCGCGAAGCTCGCGCACTTGAATCCCGCGCAGTACGAGCCTTCGGTCAAATACGCGAGCGCGCTCACGCGCGAAGTCAACGTGAAGCAGATGCAGGACCGCGCCGCCATGCTTTCCACGATCGAGGTGAGGCTCAAGGACATGGACCGGATGGGCATCGACATCCAGGCCGTGTCGCCGGCACCGCAGCAGACCTACTACTGGACCGAGCCGGGGCTGGGCGCCGAGGTCTCGCGCATGGTGAACGAGCGCCTCGCGGAGATCGTGGCGAAATGGCCCGAGCGCTTCGTCGCCCTGGGCACGGTGCCGCTGCAGAACGTCGAGCTCGCAGTGATCGAGCTCGAGCGCTGCGTCAAGCAGCTCGGCCTTCGCGGGGTCGAGATCAATCCCAACGTCGCCGGGAAGGAGCTCACCGATCCGAGCCTGAACCTCGACAGGTTCTTCGCCAAGGCGCGCGAGCTGGACATCGTGATCTTCATGCACCCGATCGGATTCACCCAGGGCGACCGCCTGATGGACCACTACCTGAACAACGTCATCGGCAATCCGCTCGACACGACCGTCGGCACCAGCCATTTGATCTTCGGGGGAGTTATTGAACGGCACCCGGGCCTGAAGATCGTGCTCCCGCACGCGGGGGGGTTCCTCGGGCACTACTGGGCGCGCATGGATCACGCGTGGCGCGCGCGGCCCGATTGCCGCACGGTGATCGAGAAACCTCCGACGAGCTACCTCAAGAAATTCTTCTTCGACACGATCACGTTCGATCCCGAGATGCTGCGCAACCTGATCGACAAATTCGGCGCGGCGCAGGTGCTCCTCGGCACCGACTATCCCTTCGACATGGGCGAGGAAGACCCGGTCGGCCTGATCAACAGCGTGCCGCGGCTCCCCTCCGCCGAGAAGGAAAGGATAATGGGAGGCAACGCTGCCCGTCTGCTCAAGATCGGGCGATAATAGGCGAGATTCGAAGGAGGAGTCCATGAGGCAGATTGGCGTGGCAATCGTCGGAACCGGTTGGTGCGGAGGCATCCGCGCCGAAACCTGCGCGGCGCATCCCCTGACGAGGAGCCTGCATATCGCGGAGATCCGTCCCGAGCGGCTCGCCGAGGTGGCTCAGTCGACCGGGGCGAAGACTGCGGTAAGCGACCACGGCGAGCTCCTGAAGATGGGCGAGATCGAGGCGGTGTACATTTCCGCGACGCCGGAAACCACGCACTATCCGATGGCGCGCGACTGGCTCGCCGCCGGAAAGCATGTTTTTCTGGAGAAGCCGATGGCGATGGAGCTTTCGGAGGCCGATGAGCTGATCGCCCTCGCCCGCAAGAACAAGCTGAAATTCACCATAGGCTATTCGCAGCGCTTCAACCCCAAGTTCGCCTACGTGCGCAAATCGATACGCAACGGTACCATCGGCAGGCCGGTGAGCGCCCTGGTGAGCCGGCACATCACGCGCGGCCTCGGAAAAAAGATCAGCGGGCGCGTCAAGCTCTCGCCCGCCGCGATGGAGTGCACGCACGATCTCGACTTCGTGCTGTGGTGTCTCGAACCGGCGAAACCGGTGCGCGTTTATTCCCAGGCGAACTACGGCGCGATGCAAGCCGCGAGCGGCTCGCCGATCGCCGACACGCAATGGATCACCGTCACGATGGACTCGGGCCTCTCCTTCGTCGTGGGCGGTGGCTGGAGCCTGCCGCCGGGTTATCCGAATTTCTCGACGACCTGGATCGAGATGGTCGGGACCGAGGGCGCGCTGCTGGTGGACGACAGCCACCGCGACGTCGTCCTGAACACGATGGAAAAGGGCATGCAGCTGCCGATGTCCACCATGCCCGGGGAGCGTGTCGATCACACCTACGCGGGCCCAATGGCGGCCGAAACCGTCCACTTTCTCGAGGCCGTCGCGTACGACCGGCCGGTCATGGTGACGCCCGAGCACGCGCGCATGGTGATGGAGATCTACATGGCGGCGGATCTGTCCGCCGAGCGCAACGAATCGGTGGCGCTGCCGCTGAAGGGGTCCAAGCCGGTGCGCGCTGCGGCCTAGTTTTTCCGATGCCGAAGAAAAACCCCAAACGCATCGGCCTCGCCATCATCGGAGGGGGGCGGGTCGGTTTGTTCCGCGGCGAAGTCGCCGCGCGCCACCCGCAGGTCGACTTTATCGGCCTCGCTGAGATCAAGCCCGATCGTGCAAAGCTCGTCGGGGAAAAACTCCGCGCGGACTTCGTGACCGACGACTACCGCAAGCTGCTCGCGCGCCCCGAGGTCACGGCAGCGATCATCGCGACCGACGAGCACCTGCACGTAGCTCCGATCCTCGCCGCAGTCGAGCGCAAGCTGCCGATGCTGATCGAAAAGCCGCTCGCAACCGGGCTCGCCGATTCGGAGCGCGTCCTCGCGGCAATCCGCGACGCCGGGGTCGACGCGGTGGTCGGGTATACGCAGCGCTTCCGCCGCCGCTGGCTGGTGGCGAAAGAGAAGGTCCGCACCGGAGCGCTCGGCGAGGTGACCCTGGTCACTTCCCGGGCGTTCATGAACCGGCTCGTCGCCCTCGACAACTACAAGAGGACCGACGATCCCTCCGAGATCTCGCCGATGGTGATCTCCGGCACGCATGCACTGGATGTCGTCATGTGGATGATGGAGACGAAGCGCCCGGCGGAAGTCTATGCCCGCTCGGTGGACAAGGCGCTCGGCCCGCTGTGCCGGGGCATAGACGCGACGGCGGGCCTCGTGACCTTCGAAGACGGGAGCCTCTATCACGCCTCGATATCCTGGGCTTTGCCGACGGTCTGGCCCGGCGCCGTATACAGCCTTGAGGTGGGCATCGTCGGCACCGAAGGCGTCCTCACCATCGACGATACGCACCGCGACATCGTTCTCGCCACGACGACTGCGCAAGGAGAAGGCTATGCGCCGGACGCGGGGCGGCGGGTCGATTTTCTCGGCAGCTATCCTCCTGGAGACGTCGCGCTCGGAGAGCTGCGCGGCCCGATGCGCGAAGAAACGGAAAGCTGGCTGAACCGCCTCGCGGTCGGCGTGGCCACGCAGCACGCGACCGCAGCCGAGGCTCACAACCGGCTGATGCTGACCAAGGCCTTCGATCTTTCGGCGCGCCTGAAGCGCGCCGTGTCGCTCCCGATCACGGCGAAGGACGAAAGCCCGCGCATGGGAGTGCGTGCCGCGGTATAACGAGCAGGAAGAGGAGAGACGATGAAGCGCAAAATCGCCCTGTGGGCGGCGCTCGCGCTGGTGTTGTGCCCGGGACCATCGCTCGCGCAGAGCGGCTATCCGAATCGGCCCGTAAGGATAATCGTCCCGTTCGCGCCCGGGGGCGCATCCGACTTCGTCGGCCGCATCATCCAGCCGCGCCTTTCGGAGCTGCTCGCCCAGCCGATCGTGATCGAGAACCGGGGCGGAGCAGCCGGAACCATAGGCATGGAGGTCGCTGCGCGCTCGGCTCCCGATGGCTACACGCTCGTACTGGGCAACGTCGGCTCGACAGCGATCAATCCCGGCGTGTTCACGAATCTGTCCATCAACAACCTGAAAGATTTCATCCCGGTGACCCAGGTCGTCGACGTGCCAGGCGTGCTGATCGTGCATCCCTCGGTGCCGGTGAGCAGCGTCAAGGGGCTGGTCGCCTACGTGAAGGCGAACCCGGGAAAGCTGAACTATGCCTCGCCCGGGAGCGGCAGCCAGAACCGCCTCGAGATGGAGATCCTCAGGACGGTCGAGGGCGGGATGGACATGGTGCACGTGCCCTACAAGGGCGGAGCAGGTCCCGCGGTGACCGGCCTCGTCGCGGGCGAAACGCAGATGATGTTCAGCACCGTCTCCTCGGCCATGGGCCACATCAAGGGCGGGCGGCTCAAGGCGCTCGCCATCACGAGCCCCAAGCGCATCAAGGAGCTGCCGGACCTGCCCACCATGAAGGAGTCCGGCTATGTCGACGGCTCTTCCGGCTCGTGGCAAGGGGTGCTCGTTCCTGCGGGCACACCTCGCGCGGTTGTGGATCGCTTGTTCGAAGTGCTGGTGCAGACCATGAAGACGTCCGACGTAATCGAGCGCCTCGCGAAGGGCGGAGCCGAGGCGGTGACCAGCGCCTCGCCGCAGGCGTTCGCGGACTTCGTCGCGTCTGAAACCCAGCGCTGGGGCAAAGTGGCAAAAGAATCCGGGGCGATCGCCGACTGACAGCCGGGGCAAACCCTACACATATATCAAAGACGGAGACGAGTAATGGCAAACGCAGGAATGGTGGGACTGGACTGGCAGCAGCGCATCAACTGGGACCGGCTGCGCAAGTACCGCCTGGAACGCGCGCGCGCGCGAATGAAGGCGGCGGGCCTCGGCGCGATGCTGCTGATGTACGACGAGAACGTCCGGTATGTCACCAGCACGCTCACTCCCGGCTGGAACCGCCTGAAGCCG
>VBCH01000204.1 GCA_005884455.1 Betaproteobacteria bacterium | reverse complement strand
CGCGGCGAAACGCGAGACCGCGAATGCGCGTGCCGATCTCGCGAGCCGCTCTCGAACCGCGGTGTCCTCCTTCAGCCGCACCAGCGCGGCACGCAGCGCCGGAACATCTCCCGGAGGGACAATCAGCCCCGTCTCTCCGTCGCGCAGGATTTCCAAGATGGAACCGATCGGGGTCGAAACGACAGCAATGCCGCAGGCCATCGCCTGCATGATCGCCTGCGGCACGCCCTCGTTGGCGTACGAGGGCAGCGCGAATACGTCGAAGGCGTGCAGCCAGGGAACGACGTCGTCCTGGTCACCCGGCATGCGCACCTGCGACTCGATGCCGAGCGCCTTCACTTGCGCGCGCAGGTTATCCGCCCCGGGACCGCCGCCGACCATCACCAGCATCGCCCCCGGGATGCCCGCGACCGCCTCCACCAGGTAGCGATGTCCCTTCCAGCTGCGCAGCGTGGCGACGATGCCGACGACGAAGGCATCCGCGGGCAATCCCAGGCGCGCGCGGGCCACGAGCCGGTCGCCCGGTACGAAGCGGCCGAGGTCGATGCCCGTGGGCACCGAGCTGACGCGCGTCGCGTCCAGACCCGTCTCGCGCATCACTTGCTCGCGCAGGCGCTCGCCCGTCGTGACGACGTGCACCGTCGCGCTGCGATATAGCCAGCGGTTGAGGGCGTGCCCGGGAATAGGCGTCGAGATATGGCGGGTGCGCACTATTGGCGGCGCCCCGGACAGGGTGCGCAGGGCCACCGCGGCCAGCCAGCTGTCGGTCGAGCTGTGGCTGTTGACGACATCAGCCCTGCGTTCGGCGAGGACATGGCGCAGTGCCCAGAGGCCGCGTAGCCCCTTGCGCGCAATCGGCGCGGCGCGCGCGGGTATTCCGCGGCGGCGTGTTTCGGCGAAGATGCGTGATTCGGGCGGAGCCACGACGCAGACCTCGTGCCCTCGGGCAAGCATGCCCTCCGACTCGACGATGATCCGCAGTTCCTGTCCACCCCAGCCGCACGACGATTCGGTATGGATAATCCTCAGAGTCGTCATGCCTCGACCGGCGTGTCCTCTTGCTCCAGGGCAAACTGGATGCGATAGAGCCTCGCATAGACTCCGTTTCTCGCGAGCAGCTCGGCGTGATTCCCGGTCTCGACGATGCGCCCGCGCTGCAGCACGACGATGCGGTCAGCGTGCTCGATGGTCGAGAGCCGATGCGCGATTACGATCGTCGTGCGCCCGCGCATCAGCTCGGCGAGCGCCGCCTGAACGTGGCGCTCCGACTCGCTGTCGAGCGCTGACGTCGCCTCGTCGAGCAGCAGAATGGGCGCGTCCTTGAGCAGGGCGCGCGCGATCGCCAGGCGCTGGCGCTGTCCGCCGGACAGGCGCACGCCGTCTTGGCCGATCAGCGTGTCGAAACCCTGCGGCGTCTCGCGGATGAAATCGAGGGCGTGCGCCGCACGGGCGGCGGACTCGAGCTCGGCGCGCGATGCGCCGCCGGCGCGGCCGTACGCGATGTTCGACGCCACCGTGTCGTTGAACAGCGCGACGTCCTGGGACACGAGCGCGATGTTCGCGCGCAGGCTCGCCAGGGTGATCTCCCGCGCGTCGATTCCGTCGATCAGGATGCGGCCGCCGCTCACCTCGTAGAAGCGCGGCAGCAGATTGACGAAGGTGGTCTTCCCGCCGCCGGAGGGTCCGACCAGCGCAATCGTTTCCCCCGGCTCGATGCGCACGCTCACATCGTTCAAGGCTTCCCGGCCGCTGCCGGGGTAGGCGAACGATACACGCTCGTATTCGATCCGCCCCTGCGCGCGCGGCAGGACCCGCCTGCCCGAGTCCTCCTCGGCACGCTCGTCGAGCAGCTCGAACACGCTCTCCGCCGACGCGAGCCCCCGTTGCAGCGGAGAATTCACTTCGGTCAGATGCTTGATCGGAGTAAGCAGCATGAGCATGGCTGTCAGGAAGGACACGAATCCGCCTACGCTCAATTCATTCGCGGCCGACTGCTGCATCGCGATGCTGATGATCACGGCGACCGCGACGGACGCGAAAATCTGCACGATGGGAACCGTTGCGGCGGCCGCCATCGTCTGGCGCATATTGTAGCCGCGCTGCTTCTGGTTGGACCGGTCGAAGCGCCGCGCTTCGTAGTCCTGGCCGCCGAAGATCTTCACCTCCCTGTGGCAGTCGATCGATTCCTGGAGGACATGGGTGACGTCGGCCTGTGCACGCAGCCCTTCCTGGCTCATGCGGCGCATGCGTTTGGAAAACACTTTCACCACGATCGCGACGCCCGGCGCGATGACGAGCGTAACGAGCGTCAGCCGCCAGTTGAGGTACAGCAGCCATCCGAGCAATCCCGCCACGGCCAAGGAATCGCGCACCAGCACAGTGAGTACGCCGGTCGCCGCGCTCGTCACTCCGACAACGTCGAAGGCGACCTTGGATATGAGCACGCCGGAGCTGCGGTCGTCGTAGTAGCGCGTCGGCAGGGCGAGCAGGCGCCCGAACATTGCGTTGCGCAGGTCGACGACGATCTTGTTCGATACCCACGCCATGGTGTAGGAGCTCAGGTAGGAGAGCGCTCCCCGGACTAGGAAAATGCCGATGATGGCGAGAGGAACGAGATAGGGATGGGTCTGGTTGCGTTCGACGAAACTGCCGTCGAGAAGCGGTTTCATCAGCGCCGGCAATACGGGCTCGGTCGCCGCAGCAAGCGCCATCGTGAGGATAGACAGGGCGAAAACGCGCCAGTACGGGCGGACGTAGCCCAAGAGGCGCACGTACAACTTCCGGGAAGAACCTTGCGGGGAAGGCATCCGATCCGGATTCCGTTCAAAGAATGTTGAATTATAACCGCTTTATCCTGCCACCTCGCAGAAGTGCCCACTGCGGCCCGGTCGGCTCAAGCCCCGCGGTCGTGTATGAGCTCCCGGTAGAGCGCGACGAGTCTCTGTGCCATCGCCTCGAGGCCAAATCGCGCGGCGGTCTCCCGCGCGCGCACGCCCATCTCTCTCGCGCGCACGGGATCGAGCCGCCCGAGCAAAGCAGCGAGCGAAGCCGCGTCGAGGGCGTCGCAGGTCATGCCGTTCGCGCCTTCACCGATCAGCTCGGCGGCACCGCACTGGAAGGTGACGATGATGGGCAAGCCGCAGGCCATGGCTTCCAGGGCCGCATTCGGAAACGGATCATAGAGGGTCGGCAGAACGAATGCGTCGGCGGCGCCGTACCAGGGCCGCACGTCGTCGCGCGCTCCGAGAAAATGCACCCGGTCACCGATGCCGAGTTCACGTGCGAGCGACTTCGCGCGCGTTTCCGTCTTGTCTCCGCCAACGACGATCAGGTGCGCCCGGGCATCCGCGCCGCGGCGGAAGGCAGGCAGGAGTCGAAACATGCCTTTGCGCTCGAAGCCGCCGCCGACAAATACATAGGTCATCGAGCCATCGGGAATGCCGAGCTCGGCCCGGGCCCGCGCGCGGTGCGCCTCGCGCAGGCGCGGATGAAAGCTTTGAAGATCCACGCCGTTGTAGATCACGTAGATCTTCTTGGCAAAGCCGAATCGCGCTTGAATCTCGCTCTCCACCATGCGCGAATTGCAGATTACGGCTCGCAGCCGCGGGCTCTCGAACACGCGCCGTTCCGCAGCGAGCATGTAGCGGTGATAGGGATTGAGCGCGAGGCCGAACCGACCGACGGCCCCGAGTGCCGCGCGGCGGTTGTGCAACCATTGGGCGTGTACCCCGTCGCCGGCGCGGTAAATGTCGCAGCACGCGATGCGCTCGTGCGATTGCACGAGATCAAACGGCCGGCGGGCGACTTCGCGGCATACGGCCCGCGCAAAGCTCCAGTCGCGCCATACGCGACCGACGTGAAACGGATCGCAGCGGACCACCGTGCCCGGGTCGCCGGTCCACTCGCGTGCCAGCACGGTCACTGCGACTCCTTGCTCGCCGAGTGCGCCGCGCGCCCGTTCGATGAAGCGTTCGGCACCCCCTTGAGCGCTGTAGCGCTGCCGCACCAGGGCGACGCGCATTTTCTAGTTCCGTGCGAGCTCGAGCCGCTCGCACAACGCGCGAACGCCTTGGAGCACGTGGGGCCCCTGCGCGTGGAGCCAATCCGGGTCGATTGCGTAGATCCTGCGGTTTCGAACGGCGGGAACCGATTCGAGACCCTTCCACGCCTGGAGCGCTTCGCTCCCGAAGCCGCCCGTGACGATCGCTTCAGGCCGGGCGTCGAGAATCTGCTCGCGGGAGACGAGCGGGGTGAGCGTCTTTGCCGCGGCAAAAACGTTGCGCCCGCCGCAGAGGCGCAGGGCGTCGCTGATCAGGTGCGCGCCGTTCACAGTGAGCGCGGGCGTATGCCAGATCTCCAGAAACACCGCAACGCGACGCTCCGCCGCATAGCGCTTGCGCAAATCCGCGATTTCATTTTCGAATTGCCGCGCGCGCGCGTCGGCGACCTCCGCCTTTCCGGCGAGCGCGCCGACCACGCGGACGATGCGCGGAATATCGGCGAGGCTGCGCGCCTCGGTGACGAAGACCCGGATGCCGATGCGCTCCAGACGATCGATCTGCAGGGCAGAATTGCCGCTTCGCCAAGCGAGCACGAGATCCGGCCGCAATGCGATCAGGCGCTCGATATCGACCCGGCCGTAACTCGCCACGACCGGCAAGCGTTCCGCTTCGACCGGATGGCGGCTGAAGCTCGAGACGCCCGCGAGCTTCGCACCGGCGCCCGCGGCGAAGGCGATCTCCGCTAGGTGCGGTGCGAGAGTGACGATGCGTGACGCCGGCCGCACGAGCGAGACCGTGACGCCGCGGTCATCGATCGTTTGCAGCGCGTGCACGGCCACCGGCACGGTGGCAAGGACCGCGAACGCGACCACCCGGATCATCGCGCGAGGAGCGAATCGACGGCGGCTGTTGCCGCCTCTACGGGAAGCCGCGTGAGGCACTCGCTCACCTTGCCGCCGCCGCAGCCGTCGTTCCCGCAGGGGCGGCAGGGATGCTCGCCGGAGGCGACGATGCGATGCGGCACTCGCCATGGTCCCCATTCAAACTCCCCGCTCGGGCCGAAAAGCGCCACCACTGGCGTCTGCATGGCGGCGGCGATGTGCATGGGGGCGGAATCCACGCCGATGAAGAGCCTGGCTCGGCCTGCCAGCGCGGCCAGCTCCTTCAAGCTGAGCTTGCCGGAGAGATCGATCGGCTTGGCGTGGTGGGTGCGCGCGAGGATGTCCGCGACGAGCTCGCGCTCCCTCGCATCGGGCGCGGCGCTGATCACCACGCGCTCGCCGCGGCGATCCAAGTCGTCGAGTAGAGCTGCAGCCTTGTCTGCGGGCCAGCACTTGAACTGCCAGCGCGATCCCGGGTGGAAGAGCACGTAGCCCTTTGAAGCGAGCCCGTGCCCCGCGAGCATAGTCTCGACGCTGCGCTCGGCCTCGGTCCCGGGCACGAGCACCAGTGCGCGCTCGCGGTCCCCTGGCTGAATGCCGATACGCCGCAGCGCGTCGAGATTGAGCTCGACCATATGGCGGCGCGCGTTCTTCGGCAGCGCGTAGCGGTGCGTGAAGCTGCGCTTCCACAAGCGCGGCTTGTTGGGATGGTCGGGGGCGACCGCTACACGCGGCCCGAGCGCGCGTGCGAGCCAGGCCCCGCGCGGATGCTCCGACAAGTGGATCAGGAGGTCGTAGCGCCGCGCGCGCAGCTGCCTCAGGAGGCCGGACTCGGCGACAAGCCACGTGAGCGGGCCTGCTGTCTTCCAGCCGCGCTCGACCACGTGGACCTGCGCGATCGCGGGATGTAGCGAGAGCATGTCGCGCGTGTCGGCGTAGACGAGAGCGTCGATCTCCAGCTGCGGCGCCCGGTTCTTGAGCACGGAGAACGTCGGCGAGGCGAGCAGCACGTCGCCGTGATGGCGCAGCTTGATGACCAGCGCCCGCTTGAGCGTGCCGGGATCGACGGCGTCGGCCGGTCCGTAGGGCATGCCGCGCACGATAGCAGAGAACCCCGCAATGGGCCAAAGCTCGGTTCTCCGTTGGTGCCCGAATGCCGGGAGGAACGCGCTACAAGCGGTACTCCGCGGTAAAGAGGAAAGTCTGGTCCGGTTGCGGATAGGCGTTGAAAGACGTTCCTGCTCCGTTTCGAATGGCGTAGCTGTAGTAGAGCTTGTTGAACAGATTGTTTACGGCGATCCCCACTGTGAGCCGGTCCGCGGTTTGCGTGAACTTCACGTCAACGACGGTGTACGCAGGCATGAGGTTGGGGAAGCTATTGGTCTGGTCATTATCGTAGTACTGAGTGCCGACGTAACGCGCCACTCCGCTGAAGCGGGTTTTCGGCGCGAGCTGCCAGGTGATTCCCGCATTCGCCTTTGCGCGTGGGACCAGCGGGATGACGTTGCCGCTGACGTCGACGCTGCCGATAGCGCCGTCTCGAAAGCGCGCGTCGCTCAGCGAGGCGTTCGCGAACAGCGAGAACGCGGGGGAAATCGCGGCCGAAGCATCGAGCTCAACGCCTCGTCTGCGGGTGGGGGGCAGGTTAATATTGGAGAACGTCGGAGCGAAGAAATAGATCTCGTTCGAAAGATTCATCACGAATGCGCTCGCGCGCAGTCGCAGAGTCGCGGTGCGGTATTCGGCGCCCAGCTCGTAGTCGCGCGAGGTTTGGGGTTCGAGGAGCGTCACGATCGGGTCGAAGACCGGTCCGCCAAATTGGCTGTAGACCTCGTCCACCGTTGGAAGGCGAAAGCTCCGGCCTGCGCGGCCGTAGACCGAAGTGCTGGAGGTGAGGTCCCGTCGCAGCGCGACTTCCCAGGCCAGCGGGGTGCTGGTCTTGCTGCCGCTTGCGTAGGCGGCGGGGTTGAAAGCATCCTGAGCAGTGACGGTAGTGCGCTGCCAGCGCGCGCCCAGAGTGAGCTTGGTTCCTTCGGTGAGCGCGGAGTGGTGCTGCGCGAAGAAGGCCTGATCACGCTGGGTGGCGACAACGTGCGCGGACGGACTCGTCGGGCTAGGGGGAGTGTCGAGTAAATCGCGGCTGGGCGCACGGCGCGACAGGTAATCCCAGTAGTCGAGGTCAATCCCGACTATGAGGCTGTTCTGAAACCCCAGCGCCGTGTAAGGCACCTTCAATCGTGGGGTGAACGACCAGACCTTGGAGTGCGTGTCCGTGTAGGTGTCGGTGCCGGATCCGGAGTAGTCCTTGAGAAGGGAAGTCCGCATCGTATCGCGGTAGCCGAGTTCCGCTGCGAACTGTCCGAATCCGAGGTCGTGGCTCCCCGCGAGGGCCACGCGCGCACCGTCCCGTTTAGCAAAATCCCCGGGGGTCGACGCGCCGCGCCGATCGGTCTCGAGCTCCGCAGCCGTGCGCGCGCCTGGAAGTCTGAGATCCTGACTGTCCACATCGACCTTGAGCGCGAGATCCCCCTGGGGCCCGAACAGGCGCACGCTGCTGCTGAGGTTTTTCTGCTCGACACGGTTGTTTGCGCGATAGTTGTCCGAGGCGTAGTCGTTCGCAAACACATTGAATCCGATGTTTTGACCGGCGACGCTCACCCCGGCGCGAACCTCCTTGGTACCGTAGGTTCCCAGCGAACCGCCGATGCTCGCCGCGCTCGCGCCCGGCGGAGGCCTTTTTGTGATGATGTTGATGGTTCCACCGGTCGCGCCCCCACCGTAGAGCACGGACCCGGAGCCACGAAGGATCTCGATGCGCTCGATGCTGTCCAGTGGAATCGCCGTCCAGCCGATCGTCGTAAGCTCGATCTCATTCAGCCGTTGGCCATTCAGCAATACGAGGGTGTTCTGGTCCCCGGTTACGCCGAACCCGCGCATGTCGATCTGCCAGTCCGGCCCACCGGTGTTGTCCCGCGTGAGGATCCCCGCCTGCTGCGACAACAACTGGGGCAGCGTTTTCGCAGCGCTATCCCCGATCTGCTTGGCGGTAATGACGGTCATGCCTACCGGTGCTTCGAGCTCGCTTTCTGGAAAACGTGTTGCGGTAACGATGACGGCCTGTTCTTCCAGACTTT
>VBCH01000203.1 GCA_005884455.1 Betaproteobacteria bacterium | reverse complement strand
AATCCGCATCGGTCATCTGCTCGAATGGGAAAAGCGGATCTGGCGCGTGATCAAATGCTACCACGTGCACGTCGGCGGGCGCGGCGGGGCCTTCATGCAGGTCGAGATGAAGGACATCGAGAGCGGTACCAAGACCAACCAGCGGATCCGCACCGAGGACAAGGTCGAGCGCGCTTTCGTCGATCCGCGCGAGATGCAGTACCTCTACAACGACGGCACCGGCTATGTCTTCATGGACAAGGAGAATTACGAGCAGCTGACCTTGTCGGATGAAATGCTCGAGGGACAGACCGGCTACCTGCTGCCCAACACCGACGTGCAAGTGGTGTTCTACAACGACAAGCCGATCGGAGTCGAGCTGCCGCCTTCAGTCGTGCTCACGGTGACCGAGACCGATCCCAACATTCGGAACGCCACCGTCACGACCTCGTTCAAGCCGGCAAAGACGGAAACAGGCCTTATCGTCCAAGTCCCGCCCTTCGTCAACTCCGGCGAGAAAATCAAGGTCAACACCAACGACGGCGCGTACATCGAGCGCGTGTAGGACAGCGCGTATATCGAGCGTGTAGGTTTTGACTTATCCCCTCCTTTTCAAGGAGGGTGTCGCCGCAGGCGACGGGGTGGTTCATTTCATCGAATGCAGGCCGAACATGTTTCCCTCGGTGTCGATGACGAGGGAGATGAAGCCGTACTGGCCGATGGAAAACTTCTTCTTGTGGATACCGCCGCCGGATTTCGTGACGCGACCTTCCTCGACCGAGCAGTCCTCGCAAGCGAAATAAACAATGGTGCTGTTGCCCCCGGAGGGAACGCCCTGCATCTTGACCAGAGCGCCGCTGGCGCCCGAAGCATTCATCTCCATCGGGAACGCCAACATGTCCATTCCGGGGCTGTCGAGCTTTTCTAATTTGCCCTGGAGCACGGATTCGTAGAATTTCTTTGCACGATTCATGTCTTGCACGTAGATCTCGAACCAGACGGCAGGATTTTTCCTCATCGCGATTCCCCTGTGTTGACGAGGCTTGCTACACCACGTGATCCGGCGCGAGCTCGCACGGGTGCGCGCCGGTCTCGATCTGGATGGTCGCGTGATGCACGTGGTAGCGCACGCGCAGTTCCTTGCACACTTCCGCCATGAACGCGTCGCCGGGGTGCCCGCCCGGGATGACGAGGTGCACGGTGAGCGCGGTCTCGGTGGTGCTCATCGCCCAGATGTGCAGGTCGTGCACCTCGGCGACGCCCGCCAGGAGCGACAGGTAGGTGCGCACCACGCGCGGATCGATGTGTTCGGGGACCGCGTTCAGGGCGAGCGCGACCGAGTCGCGCAACAGGCCCCAGGTGCTCCACACGATGGCGGCCGCGATGACGAGGCCGGTGAGCGGGTCGAGCCACAACCAGCCGGTGAAGAGGATCCCGATTCCCGCGACGACCACACCGAGCGAGACCGCGGCATCGGCCGCAAGGTGCAGGAACGCGCCGCGCATGTTGACGTCGTGCCGCCGGTCGCGCGCGAACAGCATGGCACTGGCTCCGTTGATCAGGATACCGACGAGCGCCACCCAGATCACCGTTTCGCTCGCGACGGGCATCGGCGCCGCCAGGCGATTGATCGCCTCCCAGGCGATTCCGCCCGTCACCACGAGGAGGAGCGCCGCGTTCAGCAGTGCGACGAGGATCGACGAGCTGCGCAGGCCGTAAGTGAAACGCTCCGAAGGCCCGCGCTTCGCCAAGGTGCTCGCGCCCCAAGCGAGCGTCAGCGCGAGCACATCGCTCAAGTTATGCCCCGCATCGGCGAGCAGCGCCATGGAGTGCGCGAGCACGCCGTATACCGCCTCGACCAGCACGAACGCGAGATTCAAGACGATTCCCAGCGCGAAAGCCCGACCGGGATTTCGCGGACCGTGCGCGCCGTGATCGTGGTCGTGTGTCACTCTCGAATTCTAAACTGATACACCTCGAATCGCCGCAACCGCCGACGCATAGCGCCGATCCGAACGAAGGGGTTTCAACGCACCCCTGCCGCGCATGCGCTCGGCGCGCCCGCGATCGAGCGGGCCGGCCTTCAGGCCCTTCAGCACTTCGGACGCCGCCTGCGGCGCGTTGCATACCAGGACCATGTCGCATCCCGCCGCGAGCGCGGCTTCGGCGCGCTGCACCACGCCACCGGCGACGCTTGCGCCCTCCATTGAAAGGTCATCGCTGAAGATCATGCCCTCGAAGCCGAGCCGGCCCCGGAGCACGTCCTTGAGCCACACGGGAGAGAATCCTGCCGGCCGCCTGTCCACCTTCGGATAAATCACATGAGCCGGCATGATTCCGCTCAAGCCCCCCTTGATCAGCTCGCGATAGGGCAGCAGGTCGGCGGCTTCGATCTCGTCGAGCTCGCGCTCGTCCACCGGGACATCGACGTGCGAGTCCGCCTTCACGTAGCCGTGACCGGGGAAATGCTTGCCTACCGACGCCGTCCCGCCGGCCGTCAGCCCGGCGACGAATGCGCCGGCCAGCGCCGCGATCACGGCGGGTTCCTCCGAGAAGGCGCGATCTCCGATGACGCTGCTCGAGCCGAAGTCCACGTCGAGCACCGGCGCGAAGCTGAAATCGACTCCGTGAGCCAGCAGCTCCGTTGCGATGACGTAGCCGACCGCCTCGGCGAGAGCCTTCGCCTTGGGCGGATCGTTCTCCCAGCTCTCGCCCAGTAGCCGCATCGGCGGAATGCGGGTGAATCCTTCCTGGAACCGCTGCACGCGGCCGCCTTCGTGGTCCACCGCGATCAGCGGCTCGGGCCGGCGCAGAGCGCGAATCTCTGTCGTGAGCGCGAGGAGCTGCTTCGGAGATTGGAAATTGCGCCCAAACAAAATCACGCCGCCCACGGAGGGGTGGCGCAGGATCTCCTTCTCCTCCGGCGTAACCTGCAGCCCGGCTACATCGAGCATCACCGGGCCGAGCGTCATCCCTTCCTCCGGGCCTTCGGGGTGGCTCCTTCGACTACGACGAATGCGCAGGCCATGCCGATTTCATCGGTGAGCGACACGTAGACGTTTTTGACGCCCCGCAGCTTCAGAAACGCAGCAAGAGGCCTTGAGAATTTGAGCGAAGGCTTCCCCGAGCGCTCGTTCTCGACCCAGACGCCGTGCCAGTTGACGGGAAAGCGGATGCCGGTGCCGAGCGCCTTAGAAAACGCTTCTTTCGCCGCGAAGCGCTTCGCGAGATAGGCCGCCCGCTTGCGGTGGCGGCGAAAACGCTCCAGCTCCGAAGGCACCAGGATTCTTTCGGCGAAGCGCTCGCCGAAGCGCTCCAGGGCACGCTCGATCCGGCCGACGTCGCAGAGATCGGTCCCGATTCCGAGAATCACGAAGTCCTCTTCCCCGGGCCCGCACCGCCTCGACGGATCGCCTCGAGATACCGGCGCACGGCCTCGGCGAGGCCCAGCTCCAGGGCGTCGGAGATCAACGCGTGCCCGATGGACACTTCCAGCACCTTCGGCACCGCGCGCAGGAAGACCGGCAAATTGTCGAGATTGAGGTCGTGGCCGGCGTTGACGCCCAGTCCCGCGCGCTGCGCGGCGCGCGCGGCTTCGGCGTAGCGTCCGAGCACGGCTTCCTGATCCGCTGTGCCGAACGCCACCGCATAGGGCTCCGTATACAGCTCGATCCGGTCGGCGCCGAGGCCGGCCGCCGCCGTCATCGCCTCCGCGACCGGATCCATGAAGAGGCTCACGCGCACGCCCAGCGTCTTGAGTTCCGTAATGACGGGCTCGAGCCGCTCGCCGTCCGTGCCGAGCTCCCAGCCGTGGTCGGAGGTGAAGGCTCCAGTCTCGTCGGGAACGAGCGTGCACTGCCCCGGGCGCACTTCGCGGACGAATTCGAGCAATCCGTGAAACGGATTGCCTTCGACGTTGAATTCAGTGCCGGGCCGATCGCGCAGCACGCCGGCGAGCTCGCGCACGTCCTGCGCCCGCACGTGGCGTCCGTCGGGGCGCGGATGGACCGTGATTCCCTGAGCGCCCGCGCCTAGTGCAATGCGCGCCGCGTGGACGACGCTGGGAATGCCGATGCTGCGCGTATTGCGCAGCAGCGCAACCTTGTTGAGGTTCACGCTCAAGGAAGTCATGCGGACGAACGCGTCACAGCGCGAGCAGATCCCTGAAGATCTGGCGGCTCTTCAGCGGCTGGTGATCGAGCCGGTGATCGATGAGCGTGCGCATCAGCGCCTTCGCCTGTTGCTGGGTCTGGGGATCGGCGTAGTCGTCGCGCGCCATGTCGAGGAGCGTGCGGCCGGACACGCAGGGCTCCGGTCCCGCCTCCTCGACTTCGACCGGCCCCCGCTCGGGGTCGTACGTATAGCTCTTCGCCGCGTCGATCGCACGACCGCTCGCACTGTCGCGCTCGAGCGCCATCGCGTACCCGAGCTCCTTGAGCAGGGCTCTCTCGAAAGAACGCAGAGCAGGGGCCGAGTTGCCGTGCGGCGCGAGTCGTCGGAGCGTTCCCCAGTATCGCGAAAACAAGGCGTCATGGGGGTCTTCGCGGGGCAGCAGCCGCAGCAGGAGCTCGTTGAGATAGAACCCGCACATGAGCGCTTCGCCGTGAAGCAGCGCTTGTCCGCCGACCCACTCGGCGCGTGCGAGCGTCCGCAGTTCGCCCTTGCCGAACCAGGACAGGGCGAGCGGCTGAAAGGCGAGCAAGACTCCGCGCAGAGGCGAGCGCGCGCTGCGCGCTCCCCGCGCCACCATCGACACCCGTCCGAATGCACGGGTAAACGTTTCGAGCAGCAGGCTCGTTTCGCGATAAGGATAGCCGTGCAGGATGAAGGCTTCACGGCTTTCCTGTCTGGTGCGCTCAGCCATAACCCATGCGTCTCAGCGCCGCTTCGTCGTCGGTCCACCCGCTGCGGACCTTGACCCAGACCTGCAGATAGACCTTGCCGCCGAAGAGCTTCTCCATGTCGAGGCGCGCCGCGGTGGCGATTTCCTTCAGCTTGCTCCCGCCCGATCCGATGATGATCGCCTTGTGTCCCTCTCTTCCCACCACGATGGCGGCGTGGATCCGCCGCATGCCGCGCTCGTCCTCGAATTTCTCGATTTCCACGCCGATGCTGTAGGGAAGCTCAGCGCCCAGAAGGCGAAACAGTTTTTCGCGCAGGAATTCCGCAGCGAGAAACCGCTCGTTGCTGTCGGTCAAGGCGTCCTCGGAATGGGTTGGGGGCTGCTCGGGCAGGTGACGTTCCAGGGCGCGCAGGAGCTCGCCGAGCCCCTTGTGGCTGCGGGCGCTGACCGGCACGATTTCTCCGAACTTCGCTTCGCTTGCGGCTTTTTTGAGGAACGGGAGCAAATCCGCAGCTTCGGTCGTGTCGATCTTGTTCACGACCAGGAACAGCGGAACCCCCTCGGGGACCTGTTTCAGCAGCGCGCGATCGTCCGCGCCGAAGCGCCCCGCTTCGACGACCAGGGCCACCACCTCGACGGCCTCGAGCGCTGCGCGAATTGCGCGGTGCATCGCGCGGTGGAGGGCGCCGCGGTGCCGGGTCTGGAACCCCGGCGTGTCCACGAGGACGAACTGTGCCCTCTCGGTGGTGAGGACCCCGCGAAGGGATTGTCGCGTCGTCTGCGGCTTGCGGGAGGTGATGCTGAGTTTTTGTCCCAGCAATGCGTTCAGCAGCGTGGACTTGCCGACGTTGGGACGCCCGATCAGAGCGATCGCTCCGCAGCGATACGCCTCCGCGCCCATCACGTTACGGCCGTTCGACGCCGGATCTGCTCGAAGGCGCGCATGGCGGCTTGCTGCTCGGCGTTTCGCCGGCTGCTTCCGGTTCCCGTGGTCCGCACCGAGAGCTGGGGAATCAGGCATTCGACCTCGAAGTTCTGGCTGTGAGCCGCCCCGTGGGTTGCGAGCACGGAATATTGAGGCAGCGCGATCTTCCTCGCCTGAAGCAGCTCCTGCAGAAGCGTTTTCGGGTCCTTGCCGAGCGCCGTCGGATCCAGCGAGGCAAGCAGCGGCTGATACAGGCGCCGAATGGTTTCGCGGGCCGCCGAAAAGCCCCCGTCGACAAAGATGGCACCGATCAGGGCTTCGAACGCGTCGGCCAAGATCGAGGGCCGCGCGAATCCGCCGCTCCTCAGCTCGCCCTCGCCCAGCTGCAGGTAGTCGCCTATGCCGAGCGTCTGCGCCACTTGATGCAGGGTCTCCTCGCGCACCAGCTGAGCGCGCAGCCGCGACAGGTCTCCCTCGGAAAGCTCGTCGAAGCGTTCGAACAGCTCGGCTGCGACCACGCAGTTCAGAATGCCGTCGCCCAGGAACTCCAGGCGCTCGTTGTGCAGGGCGCTGTGACTGCGGTGCGTAAGGGCCCGCAGCAGCAGCTCGGGCCGGGAAAAATGGTATCCGATATGCTGCTGAAGACGCTCCCGGTCCACGGGCCCTGCCGAAGAGCGGGTCGAGCGCGCGGCGGAATCCGGTCCCGGCGTGTCGTTAATTATTGCTGCTCGCAGCAAAATCGAACACGACGCTGACATTGCCGAACAGCGAGACGCGCTTCGGATACGCGAACGAGATCACGATATCGTTGCCTTCCTTGGTGACTTCGAGGTCCCTGCCCGCGATCACGTCGATGTCGTCGATCGCCGCGCGGCGATCGAACGCCGTCCGCACCTCCCCGACGGTAGCCTTGCTGTTCGTCTGTGCGATGCCGACGATCGCCTTCTTGACCTTGAAGTACTCGATGTAGGCCGGGGCGATCTTCAGGCCGCCTATGGCGACCAGAACGATGACGATGCACACCACCACCATTCCAACCAGGGTAATGCCTTGCTGGCTCTTCATGAAACCCCCTTCACTTGAATGTCCCGAAGCGCCGTGGCTCGCTGAAATTGAACCAGATGAAAAACGCCTTCCCGACGATATTCTCGTCCGGTACGAAACCCCACACTCGGCTGTCCGCCGAGTTGTCGCGGTTGTCGCCCATCATGAAATAGTGCCCGGGGGGCACGGTGCAGGTCACGCCTTCGCTATTGTAATTGCAATTTTCGCGAAACGGGAACGTCTTCGTGAAAGGGACCGCCGCAGGCGCATCGCCCTCGAGGAGGATTGCGTGCTCCACCCCGTTCACCGTCTCGACGAACTGAGCCGAGTAGTGGATCCGCTCGCGATTGAGATAATCGGAAATCTGCTTGCGCGGCTGTGCGACCCCGTTGATGAAGAGTTTCTTGTTCTCGTAGACGATCTTGTCGCCCGGAACGCCGACCACGCGCTTGATGTAATCGAGCGACGGATCCTCCGGAAAGCGGAACACCATCACGTCGCCTCGCTTGGGCTCGCTGACATTGACGATCTTCTTGTTGATGAGCGGAATCCGGATGCCGTACGCGAACTTGTTGACCAGGATGAAGTCCCCGACCACCAGCGTCGGCACCATCGAGCCCGAGGGTATCTTGAAGGGCTCGACCAGGAACGAGCGCAGCAGGAAGACGATGAGAATGACCGGGAAGAAACTCTTCGGATATTCGATCCACCAGGGTTCCTTGTCGTCCTTGCGTCGCTGCTTCGAGAAATAGACTGCGTCCGCAAGCGCAAACGCCCCCGTAATGACCAGCAAGACGAACAGTATCAGCGCGAAATTCATTTGCTCTCAACCTGCAGAATGGCGAGAAATGCCTCCTGGGGTATCTCCACCGTGCCCACCTGTTTCATGCGCTTTTTCCCCGCTTTCTGCTTTTCCAGCAATTTTCTCTTGCGGCTCACGTCGCCGCCGTAGCACTTCGCCAGCACGTTCTTCCGCAGCGCCTTGACGGTCTCGCGCGCGATGATGTGCGAGCCGATCGCGGCCTGCACGGCGACGTCGAACATCTGCCGCGGGATCAGTTCGCGCATCCGCGAAACGAGGTCGCGGCCGCGGTATTGGGAGTTCTCCCTGTGCACCATGAGCGACAAGGCATCGACGCGCTCGCCGTTGATGAGGATATCGAGCTTGACCATGTCGGCGACGCGATACTCCTTGAATTCGTAGTCGAGCGAGGCATAGCCGCGGCTCGCGGATTTGAGCTTGTCGAAAAAATCCATCACCACCTCGTTGAGCGGCATTTCG
>VBCH01000202.1 GCA_005884455.1 Betaproteobacteria bacterium | reverse complement strand
CGCGATGCGAAGCCCGTATTCGGGCAGCGTGTAGTACAGGCCCGGCGCCGCCTGCGGCCAGAACGGATGCGCCGAGTCGGGCCCTTCGGGCTGCAGCCACAGCTGCACTTCGTGGTCCTCCGCGAAGCGCTTGAGGCGTTCGCGGTCCTCCGCCCCGACCGCTTCGAGCACGCGCAGCACGAGCACCGTCAGCGCATCGCCGACGGCGACTTCGATCTGTGGAATGCGCCCCTGCATGTCGAGGGTGTCGATGAGTGCGCGCAGCGGCCGGATCAGGGCCGACACTTTCGGCGGCAGCACCTCGCAGCTCGTCATCTCGGTGACGTAGCTCGACCTGCGTTCGCGAAATCCGACCAGGGACCCGCCCTTCTTCTCCACCCAGCGCACCGACATGCGCGCGCGGTGGCGGTATCCCCACGCGAGCCCGTGCAGCGGCCGCAACACCGTCTCGGGACGGACCCGACCGAGGTGCCAGAGCGCGTCTTCGAGCACGCGCTGCTTGGCCGCCACCTGCGCGCGTTCCTCGATGTGCTGCATCGAGCACCCGCCGCAGGTCCCGAAGAAAGCGCAGCGCGGGGAAACCCGCGCCGCGCCCTCCTGCTCGATCCGCACGATCTGCGCGGCTTCCCACGCGGGCTTCTTGCGGTAAGCGGAGTACTCGACGTCTTCGCCGGTGATCGCGCCGTCGACGAATATCGTCTTGCCGTCGACGTGGGCGACGCCGCGTCCTTCCCGGTCCAGGGATTCGATGCGGGCGAACGGCATGCCGCCCCGGGCTACCGGCTCCAGCGCCCGACGAACTCGCGCCAGTGCTCTTCGCCCGATTTGGCGAACGTTTCGCGCACCAACTGCAGCTCCTTGCGGTATTGCTCTTCGTCGCACTGGCCGCGGATCAGCTGAAAGCGCTGGAACACGAGGTAGGTATTCGCGGCGTCGGTCGCGCAGTAGTTGCGGATGCTCTCGATTTCGCCGGCCTGGTAGGCTTCCCAGACTTTCGAGCCGTCCAGGCCGAGCTTGCCGGGGAAACCCAGCAGGCGCGCCATGTCGTCCAGCGGAGCCTGGCCCCGGTTCTGGTAGAGCGACAGGACGTCCATCAGGTCCACGTGCCGCATATGATAACGGGCGATGTAGTTGTTGTACCTGAAGTCCTTGTCCTCGTCACCCTGTTCCCAGTAGCGCGGCGCGCTCACACCGTGAACGAGGCTGCGGTAGTGCAGCACCGGAAGGTCGAAGCCGCTGCCGTTCCACGATACGAGCTGCGGGGTGTACTTCTCTATGCCGTCGAAAAAGCGCCGGATGAGCACGGCCTCGCTTTCTTCGGCGCTGCCCAGGGACCAGCAGCGGAACGAATCCTCGTCGCGCAGCGCGCAGGCGATCGCCACCACGCGGTGCTGATGCAAAGGGAGGAAGTCGTGGCCCGTTCTTGCGCGCCGCTCGCGGAACGCGAATTCGGCGACGTCGTGGTCGGAGATCTGCGCCTCGATGCCGTGCAGCAGGCGCAAGCCGGCGATGTCCGGCACCGTCTCGATATCGAATGCGAGGATCGGCGTCATTCGCCTGCGCGGTGAACGCCGTCAGTCGGGGAAAACGCCTGTCGAAAGGTAGCGGTCGCCGCGGTCACAGATGATGGTCACGATGGTCGCGTTCTCGGTTCCGCGCGAGACTCTCAACGCGACCGCGAGCGCGCCGCCGGACGAAATGCCGGCGAAGATGCCTTCTTCGCGCGCCATGCGGCGCGCCATCTCCTCGGCGTCGGCCTGGCTCACGTATTCCAGCCGGTCCACGCGCGCCTTGTCGTAGATCTTCGGCAGATAGGCCTCGGGCCATTTGCGGATGCCGGGGATCTGCGAGCCCTCCTCGGGCTGGCAGCCGACGATCTGGATTCTCGGGTTCTTCTCCTTGAAGAAGCGCGAGCAGCCCATGATGGTGCCGGTGGTTCCCATGCTGCTGACGAAATGCGTGATCGTCCCCTTCGTGTCGCGCCAGATCTCCGGCCCCGTGCCCTCGTAGTGCGACAGCGGATTGTCGGGGTTGGCGAACTGATCGAGAATGCGCCCCTTGCCCTCGCGCTGCATCTTCTCGGAGAGATCTCGCGCCGCCTCCATCCCGCCCGCCTTGGGCGTGAGGATGATCTCCGCACCGAAGGCGCGCATGGTCTGGCGCCGCTCGGCGGACAGGTGCTCGGGCATCACGAGGATCATTCGGTAGCCGCGGATCGCCGCGGCCATCGCGAGCGCGATGCCGGTGTTGCCGCTCGTCGCTTCGATCAGCGCATCGCCGGGCTTGATCGTCCCGCGCTTCTCCGCGCGCACGATCATCGACATCGCGGGCCGGTCCTTCACCGAGCCCGCGGGATTGTTGCCTTCGAGCTTGGCGAGGACGATGTTCGACGTCTTTCCCGGCAGGCGCTTCAGCCGTACCAGCGGAGTGTCGCCGACCGTATCCTCGATCGTCTTGTAGGTGAGCTCCGGATTGCGATCCATGTTTCTATGATATCCCATGGCGCGGCGCATCAGCCGCCGGCCGCCTTTCTTTCTTTTCTTTCTTCGAGCAGTCGGTTGCAATAGCGGCCGACGCCCTCCTCGACCGCGAGGAAAGGCGCGGAGTACCCGGAGCGGCGCAGAGCGCCGACGTCGGCTTGAGTGAAATTCTGGTACTTGCCCTTCAGCGCATCCGGAAAGGGCGCGTACTCGATCAGACCCTGGCTGCGAGCCTCGTCCAGGGCGAGGGGCGGCTCGCCCTGCGCCTTGCGGCAGGCGTTGATCGTGGCGAGCGCCACGTCGTTGAAGCTCTGGGCGCGCCCCGTGCCGATGTTGAAAATACCCGACACCTCGGGATGGTCGAGAAAATGCAGGTTGACCTTGACGACGTCCTCGACCGAGACGAAATCGCGGCGCTGCTCGCCATCCCCGTACCCCCCCGAACCGACGAAGGGGCGCACGCGCCGCTCCGCGGAATACTGGTTGAAGAAATGCCAGGCCACCGACGCCATCCGGCCCTTGTGCCATTCGTTCGGACCGTACACGTTGAAGTAGCGGAACCCGGCGATCTGGGAGCCCGCTTCGCCCAGGCGCCGCCGGACCGCCTGATCGAACAGGAATTTCGAGTAGCCGTAGATGTTGAGCGGCGCCTCGGACTTCCGCTCCTCGCGAAACTCCGTGCCCGCGCCGTAGACAGCCGCCGAGGACGCATAGAGCATCGGGACCTGGTCCTCGATGCAGAAGTCGAGCAGCGCCGTCGAATAGCGGTAATTGTTCTCCATCATGAAGCGGCCGTCGGTTTCCATGGTGTCGGAGCAGGCGCCCTGGTGGAACACGATGTCGATAGCCCCGGAAAATTCGCCCGCCTCGAGGCGCCTCCGGAATTCGTCCTTGTCGAGATAATCGGCGATCTCGCACGCCGCCAGATTGCGGAATTTGTCGCTGCGCTCCAGGTCGTCCACGGCGAGGATCTGAGTCTCGCCGCGCGCGTTGAGCGCGCGCACCAGGTTCGAGCCTATGAATCCGGCGGCGCCGGTAACGACGAAATACATTTCGTTTCGTGCCTTCTCAGCTGTGCGCGAGCGACTCGCGCAGTTCGTCCAGATGGACCGGGACCGCACCAAGTTTCCCCACGACGATTCCCGCCGCGTGATTGGCGACGGCCATGGCCTCGTGCAGGGGCATGCCGGCACCGAGCATGACGCCAAGTGTTGCGATCACGGTATCGCCGGCGCCGCTGACGTCGTACACCTCGCGCGCCCGCGCCTTTTCGTGCCGTACCCGCCCCGCCTCAAACAGCATCATCCCGTCTTCCCCGAGAGTCACCAGCAACGCCTGAAGCTTTAGCTTTTCCCGCAGTGCCTGGGCCTTGCTCACGAACTCTTCCTCGGTTTCCCATTCCCCGGCGACCTCGGAGAACTCCGCGCGGTTCGGCGTCACAATGGTCGCTCCGATGTATCGGGAATAGTCGCCCTTCTTGGGGTCGACCAGTACGGTCTTTCCTTCGGTACGCGCCGTTTCGATCATCTTCGCGATATGTGTGAGTCCGCCCTTCCCGTAGTCGGAAAGAATCACGACATCGCGGTCTGCAATCATGCGGCGGTAGTCGTCGAGCTTGTCGAGCAGGACCTCGTGGCTGGGCGCAGTCTCGAAGTCGACGCGCAGCATCTGCTGATGACGCCCGCCGATCACGCGCAGCTTGACTGTCGTATCGATCGAACCGTCACGATGAAGGTTTGCCTGGACGTGCTTTTCCGCCAGGAGCTGGGCGAGCATGCGACCCGGCTCGTCGTCGCCGACTACCGAAAGGAGTGCCACGTTCGCTCCGAGCGCCGCAGCATTCGCGGCGACGTTCGCCGCCCCGCCCGGGGTTTCTTTGGTGCGCTTGCTTTCAATCTTGACTATCGGAACCGGCGCCTCCGGAGAAATGCGGCTCACCTCCCCGAACCAGTAGCGGTCGAGCATCACGTCGCCCACGACGAGGACGCGCGCCTTGTGCAGCTGCGAGAAGACCGGATTTTCCGCCTTCACGGGCCAGCCTTCACCGCCGCGCGTCCGATCGGATAGTACTCCAGGCCCAATCGCTTCAGCAGCGCCGGGTCGTAGAGGTTGCGCCCGTCGAAGATCGCCGGCGTCTTGAGGCGCGTGCGGATCGCCTCGAAATCGGGGCTGCGGAACTCCTGCCACTCGGTGACGATCGCGAGCGCATCCGCGCCGTCGAGCGCCGCGAGCGGCGAATCGGCGTAGCGGACGCCCGGGAGCGCCGCGAGCAGCTGCTTCGCCGCGGGCATCGCCACCGGGTCGTAGGCGGTCACGCTCGCGCCGTTCGCCACGAGCTCTTCGATCAGGACGCGGCTCGAGGCTTCCCGCATGTCGTCGGTATTCTGCTTGAACGCGAGCCCCCAGACGGCGATGCGCCGCCCGGAGAGCTTTCCGCCGAACCGTGCGAGTATTTTCCTCGCGAGCACCTTCTTCTGCGCCGCGTTCACCTCGTCCACCGCCTCGAGGATCGGGAGGACGCCGCCGGCCTCCTCCGCGGTGCGGATGAGCGCCTTGACGTCCTTGGGAAAGCAGGAGCCGCCGTAACCCGCGCCGGCGTACAGGAAGTGAAAGCCGATGCGCGGGTCCGATCCGATGCCTCTGCGTACTTCCTCGATGTCCGCGCCGAGGCGCTCGGCGAGATTGGCGAGCTCGTTCATGAACGAGATGCGCGTCGCGAGCATCGCGTTCGCCGCGTACTTGGTGAGCTCCGCCGAACGCACGTCCATCAGGAAAAAGCGGTCGTGATTGCGCTGGAACGGGGCGTAGAGCGCGCGCATGATCTGTATCGCCCGCTCGTCGTCGGCGCCGACCACGATACGGTCCGGGCGCATAAAGTCCTCCACCGCCGCCCCTTCCTTGAGGAACTCGGGGTTCGACACCACCGCGAAGGGCGTGTCCGCGCCGCGTTTGCGGAGCTCTTCCGCGACGGCGCTGCGCACCTTGTCCGCGGTGCCGACCGGCACGGTGGACTTGTCCACGATCACCCGGTACTCGCTCATGTGCCGGCCGACCGCCCTCGCCGCGGCGAGCACGTGCCGGAGGTCGGCGGAACCGTCCTCGCCGGGCGGCGTCCCGACCGCGATGCACTGCACCGTCCCGAAGCGCACCGCGCGCTCGACTTCGGTGGTGAAGTGCAGTCGCCCAGCGGCCCGGTTGCGCCTGACCACCTCGAGCAGTCCGGGCTCGTAGATCGGGATCTCGCCCGCCTCGAGCATGCGGATCTTCGACGCGTCGAGATCCAGGCACAGCACCTCGTTCCCGACTTCGGCGAAACAGGCACCGCTCACGAGGCCGACGTAGCCCGTGCCGACGATGGTGACTTTCAAATTTGACCTCCAGGCATCATGGCGTCAACTCGAATTCCTCGTTGCGCTTCGGCGGATAGGTTTCCCAGCCGCCGCAGGCGGGACAGTGCCAGTAGAACTGCCGCGCCTTGAATCCGCAATTCTCGCAATGGTAGCGCGCCAGGCGCTGCGTATGGCTGTGGATGAGATTGCGAACGAGCTCCAGGTCGTGGCGCCTTTCGGCGGGCGCGACCAGGAGCTGCGCCTCGAGCAGCTTGTCCAGGCCGAGCAGGGTCTGGTTGCGGCGCAGCTCGTCCTTCACCAGCTTGTACGCCGCCTCGGGGCCCTCCGAGTCTAGCGTCGACTGGAAGGCGACATCGAGCAGGTCGAGCGAAGGAGAGCTCGCGAGATACCCCCGCAGCAGCGTGAGCCCCTCCTCGCTGCGCCCGATGGCGCGATGGCTCTCGAGCAGGCGCTGCGCGACGAGCGCGAGATACCCGGGGTTCTGCTGCTCGATGCGCTTCCAGGCCTCGATCGCGCCGTCGTGATCGCCCGAGGCCGCCGCGATGTCGCCCAGGATGATGTTGGCGCGGACGCACTTGCGGTGCGCGGCGAGGGCTGCCTCCAGGTGATGCCTCGCCCCTTCGGGGCGCGAATGCGTCGCTTCCACGAGCGCGAGCTCGCAGTAGTAATTCGCGATTTCCTTCTGCGCGGACTGTCCGGAGTCCTTCTCCAGCTCGAGCGCGATCCCGACGGCCTTCATCCAGTCCTTCTCCTGCTGGTAGATCTCGAGCAGGAATTTCAGCGCCTCGGCGCGGTGCGGCGGGCCCTTGAGCTTGAGAAACATCTCTTCCGCGCGGTCGAGGAGCCCCGCCTTGAGGTAGTCCTGCCCCAGCTCGACCATCGCGTGCAGCCGCTGCTCCCCGCCCAGATCCGGACGCTCGAGCAGGTTGCGGTGCATGCGGATCGCGCGCTCGGTCTCGCCGCGGCGGCGGAACAGGCTCCCCAGCGCGAAGTGCAGCTCGACCGTCTCGGGGTCGACTTTCACCACCTCGATGAAGGCTTCGATCGCCTTGTCGGGCTGCTCGTTGAGCAGGAAATTGAGGCCCTTGAAATACGAGCGCGGCAGCTGCCGCGATTCCGAGAGCAGCTGCTTGATGTCGACGCGCGCCGCGAGCCAGCCCAGTCCGAAGAACAGGGCGAACCCGAACAGCCACCAGAGCTCGAAGTCCATGGAGTCCTGAGCCTAGGCCGGCGGCGGCAAAGTGCGGTCGCCGCCTGAGCGCAACTCGCGCTCGAGCTTCTGGATCTCGCGGCGCTGCCCGAGCAGGCGCGACAGGCAGGCGAGGACCCCGATCCCAGCGCCGCAGGCGAAAGAGAGCAACAAAGCCACGATCATCGGAGTCTCCCAGGTCTGCCCGAGGAAGAAGCGCAGCGTCACCGGGCCGGTATTCATGAGCGCGAAGGCGAACACGGCGAGAAAGAGCAGCGCGCGCAACAGCCACGACAGATGGGTGATGAGCTTCATCTAACCATCATCTAACACGGAACTCCAAAGCAAACGGCGGCACCTCGTCGATGCCGCCGTCCGCACGCCTCCGGCCCAGGCTCCTATTTTTGATCGACCCTCTCGCGCAGTTCCTTGCCGGCCTTGAAATGCGGCACGAATTTTTCCGGCACGTGGACCCTCTCGCCCGATTTCGGATTGCGGCCGACGCGCGCCGGCCGATGATTCAGCCCGAAGCTCCCGAATCCGCGGATCTCGATGCGCTGCCCCTTGACCAGGCTCTGCGTCATCGCATCCAGGATCATCTTGACCGTGAATTCGGCATCCTTGGCGACGAGTTGCGAGTAACGCGTCGCGAGCCTCGCAATAAGTTCGGACTTGGTCATGCCGGTCCTCGACTACTGTTGAGCGTTCTTGTTGTCCAGTTTCGCCTTGAGGAGCGCGCCCAGGTTGGTGCTTCCCGTGCTG